>RSAS01000908.1 GCA_003934145.1 Candidatus Viridilinea halotolerans
AGCCGACTAAAGTCGGCACTCCATCGGAGACTAAACTGTAAAGTAACTATGAACCATGTCTCAGGGTGACAATGCGGCGCGAACCCACAGCGTGACTTTTGCTCTACTGCAAAAAAAGTTTTTCGGGGGAGGCGAAGCCTCCCCCACCCCCCCCACCGGAGGTGACTTGGGCGTGGCCCTAGGCGCAGCCTCCCCCGAATGATCAAGGTTGCGGATTTATGCTAGAATGGGGGCGATCTACGTCCGGCACATCTTCGCACTAGCAGGCCTCAAAGTTGAGGCGGATACCTTCATTGCCCAAGGGCGTACACTGCTTGAGCGCGGCGACTTGCTCAAGGCAATCAATCCGCTTGATCAGGCGGTGCGCATGTAAAGACAACTAATAAAATGACTATGAAACCAAATCGGCCAGTAGGCATCGTCGGTTACGGTGCCTACATTCCGCGCTACCGCATTGCGGCCAAAGAGATTGCGCGTATCTGGACTGACGGACAGGGTGGGGTGCCAGTGGAAGCCAAGAGTGTTCCTGGCCCCGATGAGGATACGATTACGATGTCCATTGAGGCGGCGCGCAATGCGCTGGCCCGTGCTGCGTTGGATGGCGAATGCCTTGGGGCCGTTTGGGTGGGCAGCGAGAGCCACCCCTACAGCGTGAAACCCTCGGGCGGCATTGTTGCTGAGGCCATTGGCGCTTCACCGTGGGTCAGTGCTGCCGACTTTGAGTTTGCGTGTAAGGCGGGCAGTGAGGCCTTCACCGCCGCGATGGCGCTGGTGGGTAGCGGCATGGCCGACTACGCGCTGGCCATTGGGGCCGACACGGCCCAGAGTCGCCCCAGTGATGCGCTGGAATACACCGCCTCGGCGGGGGCGGGCGCATTGATCATTGGCCCCGCTGCGCAGGCACTGGCTACGGTTGACGCCACGGTGAGCTACGTCAGCGATACGCCCGACTTCTTCCGCCGCGCCGACCGGCCCTATCCGGTGCATGGCAATCGTTTCACCGGCGAACCGGCCTATTTCCATCAGATTACCAGCGCCGCCCAGCGTCTCCTAGACGATCTGGGCAAAAAGGCGCAGGATTTTACCTACGCCATCTTTCATCAGCCCAATGCTAAATTTCCTCAAACGGTGGGCAAACGTTTGGGCTTTACCGATGCCCAACTTGCCCCTGGCCTCCTAAGCCCCAAGATCGGCAACACCTACTCTGGTGCCGCCATGGTCGGCCTCTGCGCTACGCTTGATGTTGCGCAGCCCGGCGAAACCATCTTCGTGACCAGTTACGGCAGCGGCGCGGGTTCCGACGCCTATGCGCTCACGGTCACCGAGCAGATTCTCGCTCTGCGCGAGCGCGCCCCGCTGACGGCGGCCTATCTCAACCGTCAAGTTTTTGTGGACTACGCGATCTATGTGAAGTGGATGGGCAATTTGATAATGGGGTAGGTGGGAGAACCAAGTTCTCCCACCTACCCAGTTGCTGCTCCGCAGGGGGCGTGCGGGAACCCGGTTCCCGCGATGCCGCTCCGCAGGGGGCGTGTGGGAACCGGGTTCCCGCGATGCCGCTCCGCAGGGGGCGTGTGGGAACCCGGTTCCCGCGATGC
>RSAS01000824.1 GCA_003934145.1 Candidatus Viridilinea halotolerans
GCGAAGTCTTCAAAGAGGCCATTCGGCGCAACAGCGCTGCGATCATTGTGGCCCATAACCATCCGTCCGGCGATTGTACGCCATCCCCAGAAGATGTCCTTGTCACCAAACAGATCGTGCAAGCCGGTCATCTACTCGATATTCAAGTCTTAGATCATCTCGTTATTGGCATGGGGGTATACGTCAGCATGCGCGAGCGAGGATTGGGGTGGCAGCCATGAGTCGCCGCGCCAGCCGCTGGACGAGCCGCCGCGAGCTACGCATGCAAGCCATCGTTGAGGCCGACCGACGGGCTGCCGTGGCCGTTGCGCAAGAGAAGGTCATCGAGCGCTTCATGGCCGAAGCGCCCTACAGCTACCAAGAACTGCGCCAAGCCAATGCGGAGCGCCGCCTCGCCATGCTGCTCCGCGCCATCGAACCCAACCTCCTCCGCGCCCAAACCGTGCGCTTCCTCGTCGAACGCCAACAGGCCACCAACCAAGGGTGGCACTGGGGCGAGGTGGACGAGGTGCAGCGCGTGTTTGTGGGCTTGGTGGCGGGCGAGGCGTGAGGCGGGAAGCGTGAGGAGTTGTCCGCAGATTACGCAGATTACGCAGATTTCTGATGCGCTCGAACTAACCCCTGCCCCCAATACCCAATACCCAATACCCGACCCCCGCCCCCTGACCCCTGACCCCTGACTCCTGACCCCTGACCCCTGACCCCAACAACACAACGCCCCCCGTTGGCCCTGGCCGACGGGGGGCGTTGTGTGTGAGGGGCAACTTCACAGGCTACGATGCCAGTGGGCATGTCTTGCGTCAGAAGTTGGTGCGAAAACGCATGTAATCTACCGCGTCAACTTCTGGCCCATTGGCAGAGTTCTGCATCTGGCTCATCACATGCAATAGCCAATAGTTAAAGCAGTGCGCAAGTCGTTCGCACGCCACAACGGCCCATTCATCGGTGGGGCAGACCTACTACCAGCGCGCCGAAAGCGAAGCCTCCGCAGGGCTGACGATCGCGCCGCTCATTCCGTACATCGACCCGACCAGCCCCTTCGCCCAGCGTCGCCTGGCCCAACTCGCCGAGCGCCAGCACCGCACCGCGCCGCACCATCCTAGTGCGCTGGGCCATCGGCCCGATCACCATCGTCGGCACCACGGCGACCGTCGCCACCCAAGAGACCTGGAGCAACCAGGAGGCGGGGGCCGTCGCGCCCGCGCAGGCGACGGTGCGCGTAACCTACACCCTACGCTGGGATGCATCGGCAGGCCGGTGGCTGATTGTGGCGAGTGAGCAGATGGGGGTGTAGACTCGTGCGATGGCCAGCGCTGAGAGCGCAATGGATTGTCGCCCAACGCCGAGGTTCAGCCACCGGCCGAGCGCGCAGCGCAACGCCAGTCAGCAATAACACCACCGTTGGGCCTCATTCAAAATGGGTAATCATCATGCCGCGTGATGCTGCGAATCTCTTTGTCACTCCGCAAAACCCGTTCAACGACATCGATCAGTTCCAATACGTCGCTGGAGACGTCAATCTTCCTGAACTTCGACCAGGACCACTTCTTTCCATAGTGGATTGATGGCAGCAGTGCGTATTGCTCGGGGTCCTTGAGTGCGGCTGGATCAGCGTAAATGCAGAGCCCCATGGTAAAAGCGCCGTGCTTTACGTCCACCCACCAGCCCCAGTCCTCATTACAGAACGACGACACGTCAATTCCAGCGCGCGGCAACTCGGATTGCAGATACAGGCAAAGCGCTTTTCCATACATGCGCTCATTCGTAATTTCCTGATCCTCGCCCGGCAAGATAGGAAACTTCTTTGTTTCAATAAGGAGGCAGCTCTGAGGGATCATAGTTCACCTCTTGTGAGGCCTAACGGTGGCCGTTAGCCGCGCCGCTGGCCGCGCTGTAGAGCGAGACGAGAGGCGGCACGAAAGGAGCGTGAAACTCGCACCCAGGTTAGGGACGCGCTAGCGGCGTCAAGTGCAGGCCATGTTGGGCCGCATGTTGGACAGGTAAGCAGTATTTATTGTTCATAAGGACAACCCTTGTGCTATAATAAGACATACAAAAGTTTCACTTGAAATGTGGAACTTTTGTTCTATAATAAACGGTGAGCCTTGTCGTTCTTATGAACCTTGTCTCTCCAACATCTTTACACGATAAGGTGAGGCACTACTTATGGCTATGCGACCCGCAACTTATTACTTTGGTCGTTTAAACCTAGTGCCCATTATAGACGATTTGCAGAAGAAGACGGATTTCATACTTGAAGCACTGCGAAGTAACAAGACCATGGAGAAAAGAGGGCATATATGGAGGTTTTCTAAAATAGGGAACTTCTCAAATGACGATGGACTTTATGTGTATGGATATCTTGTGAAGTATAAAGCACAAGTCGAAGAGGAGGTAATCGTTCCCGAAACTGGCGATATCGAAGATGAGGCTATTGATAATTCGATCATCGCTAAGTCTCGCTTCTTTTTGCATATCAAATCAGGCCTTGTTGCCTATAGGCCGATTAGCAATAAAATATCAGAGAGTCAATTCCGAGAACAATTTGCTGAATTAATAGAAACAGCATATGATCACTTCTTTGTTGAGGCTCAGATCCAATCTATACAGGATCGTATTCAGTTTCAAGAAGCTCTTCGTCGAACTGAAAATGTTTCACGAATTCAATTCATTTTACAGCCTTCTAATCCGAGTGCTGGTATTTGGGAAGATCTAGACAAAGATTTTAAGCTCACGGGGACAAAGCAATATGTCGAAATACGAGACATGGATGAACAAAGAACTAATGGATCGATAATCCTTGATAACGGAAAGCTATTAGAGAAACTATTAATGAGTGAAGATGGTTATGGCGAAACGCGAGTTACTGGGAAGTTGGATGGTAAAGTGAGGACGATCAGCACAAAAGACAATCCGGTAACTGCAAAGGCTTCAAGTGAAGATAAGGATGTGGATTCTATTTTCTCTAGTTTACAAGGGATAATTACAAATATATTTGATAGGCTACATCAGTGAAAGTGAAACAAATGTTCTTTTCTTGGGATATTTGGGTTGCCATTCTAGTGGCAGCCATTTCGGGTTTTGCTTTATTTCCTGATATACCTAATGCGTTTGCTAAGGAAGTGTATAATATTGGAATATCAGTTCTTGCTATTATCTTTTCTGTGTATTTTGCTGCTCTTGCAATCATTATCTCGTCTTGGGATAATGATTTCGTTGGGTTTCTACAAAAGCGCGGATACTATGAGCGGTTAATATTTGCATTTCTTGCGTCTCTTATTATATTATTCACAGCTTTAGTATACTCGATATTTGTATTTTCTTTGTCGGCTTTTTGGGTTGCGGAAAATAGCACTCCTACACGGCAATCTGTCTACTGGTTTATAGGGTATAGTTTTTGGTTTGCATATGGCTTGTTTGCCACCATTAGTTCTTCAATTGACGCTATAAAATACACCCAGTACAGAGCAAAATTTTTAACATTACAGCACGAAGGCGACAATAACAAGAAAAGTGGCAATGGAGCTTTGTAGGATTGTAAGCTGTCCACTATTAAATTCAATTGTAGTTGTTCGGCATGGGCTTTTAGGGTTGATTGCGGCCCAACGCCCGCCTTCACCTACGCCGCTGGCGGGCGTCGTAAGGGCACAACCTGGCGGCATAGAACCGCCTACATAAATCGCGCCCAGGTTAGGGCCGCGCCAGCGGCGTCAGATGCACGGCGATGTTCGGGCGCTGTTCCTGCTTATAAAGCATTGTCAACGAATACTGATCTGTAAATATAACGTCTAATTAGCCAGCCAACATAATCTGGCATGTTGAAGTGATACTGAGGCTGGTACTGAACAATGTCTTTGCCATCGAGAATAAGAGGACGATTTGGACGTATTGCTGTTCGATTAAACAAATCCTTGCCCGTATGGACAAACTTTGAACGATCATTGTAAATGTCTTTAAATATTTTCTCAAATACAGAGTTGCTTCCACTTTGTTCAGCGACGAATGACTGGAATGTCTTACTTATCTGGCGTTCTTTTATTGTTATCGACTTGCCACACGACGGACACTCATGTTCTATATCGACTGGCGACGTGTCCAACAGTGCTTCAATAGCCGACACAAAGGCTACCAGTTGATATGGGGTGAGCAGTCCGCCGAGTTTTGGTTTAGTTGGATCATAAATCATTTCATTCTGAAAAATTAATCCTTCTTGAAAGCGACATATTGACTGTATGATGTCTCGGCCATTAACAATATGTTCTAAAGCTCGGCTGGTGCGCATAGGGAGAGCAATTGTATTGTCAATTATGACGTCTCTTGGTTCGTATCCGTTCAGGCCCCCTCGGAAGGGAGCAGTTTGGGGGCAGGCTGATTCGCCCAATACGCGGTGATGGCCGCAATCAGGTAGGGGAAGAGCGGGCGCTCGTGCTGCTGACAGGTTGCGCTCACCGTGAGCATGCGCTCGACAAAGCGGCTCCCTCCGTCGCTCTGAGTGCCATAGCTCCCTTTGCGCCAGAGCACCGCCGGACGCAACGCGCGTTCGGCGGCGTTGTTGGTCGGCTCGATGCCCTCCACCTCGAGGAATGTCCAGAGCGCATCCCACAGGCGCAGGAGTTCGCTGCAGAGGCTGCTGAGATAGTGGCCGTCATGCTTGACGATCTGCATGCGTTCCCACATGGCCTGTTGGATGGGCTGCATCATCGCCTGCAGCGTTGCCCGGTCGATGGCACCCTCGCGAAAGCGTTCCCACAGGGCAAAGACGAGGTCGGCGAGGGCCAGCAGGTCGGCGGCATCGGCTTGCCACCGCCCCTTGGACTCGACCCGGCTCCGCAGATTGCGGATGAGGTGCGCCCAGCAGACTTGGCGTCGTTCGGTTGGGATACTGTGGTAGGCTGCCAGCCGGTCTGAGATGACCCGTCCGGTAAAGGTCGCGTCTAGGATCGCCTGCAACTGCACCTTGCCGCGACCCATCTGGATCAGGAACAGGGTCGCCATCGTGCCCACGGCAACCCACAGCCACGGTCTGCGCGTCCCTTCGCGCCAACTGGTCTCATCCACATGGACGTGGTCGGCCTCGGCGATGGCGGCTTGCACCTCGGCTTGGGCGGGGGCGAGCGCCGCACTGGCCACCTGTTGGAGGTGACAAACGCTGCCGACACTGATGGGGAGCTGCCAGACCATCTGCACCAGATCCACCAGTTCGCGGTCACTGAGGCGGTAACGCCCGTGCAACAGGGCAATCAGGGCCACGAGCCGAGGGCCAAACGCGCCTGGCTGCACGTATCAGGCCGTTCGGCAGCTACTCGCGCCTGGCAGCACGGACAGACCAGGGTGTGATACTGGTATTCGGTGACCTCCGGAGGCGCCAGGGGGATCTCCCACACCTGCTGGCGTTGCGGGGGGGCAACCGGTTCCAGATCATCGGGCAGCGCGTGCTGGCATGCCGGACAACTGGTGGGGCGAATGGGGATCACCTGATCCACCTCCTCCACCGGCAGGAGCGTGCGCTGCTGGTCGGGATGCCCCGGCTGCGCCCCCTTGGTCTTCGGCTTGCCCCGCGGAGTCTTGGCGGGACGTGGTGGTGCCGAAGGCGGATCGGACGAAGGAGGCTTCGACGAATTCTGCGAGTTCTGGTTGAGACGCGCCTCGAGCGCCGCGAGCTTCGCCATGAGCAGGGCGATAAACTGGCGCACCTCTGGTGGGGTGTCCAGCCACGCTTCTTCACTCAGTTCAGCTGGGCGTTGTGGCTCGTCCATACCCATAGTATGCCGGATTCTGCCGATTCGCGCAATGCAACATGGTGTCTAGCCCCCCCCCCCGCCCTGAACGGATACGTGGTTTGCCATGGATTTGATCCGCCTCGTTGAGTCTCATCAGACCGAAGCGTAAAAAGCGGTAGAACGGTAAAGCGGTAGAACGGTAAAGCGCTAAAGCGGCAAAGCGGTAAAGCAATTGCTCCAACGCTCTACCGCTCCAAACGCTCCAACGCTCTATCGCTCCAACGCTCTACCGCTCCAACGCTCCAACGCTCTACCGCTCCAACGCTCCAACGCTCCAACGCTCCAACGCTCCAACGCTCTACCGCTCCAACGCTCCAACGCTCCAACGCTTTACCGCTCTACCGCTCTACAAAGGAGTATTCCCATGACCACCATCCACGACCACCTCGAAGCCCTCATCGCCCCCTTTCACAGTTCTCAGGTTGAGTTGAAGCCAGGCGCAATTACCAAAGACCGCACCCGCGCCCTCGTCATGCCCTACGCCGATCTGCGCGTCTACCAAGAGCGCCTTGATCAGGTGGTGGGGCCGGACAACTGGAGTGTCGCTTACCAAGTTACTAATGCGGGCGTGTTGTGCGCGCTCACGATTCTGGGGGTGACGAAGACCGACGTGGGGGACTGGCCGCTCGTCGAGGACAAACGCCCCGATGAGAATCACTTAACCACCGCCGTCGCCCAAGCCTTCAAGCGGGCCTGCGCCACCTTCGGCGTGGGGCGCTTCCTCTACAATCTGCCCAAGATGTGGGCCGATTATGACGATCAGAAACGGGCTATTGTAGAACCACAGCGCGTGATCTACGCCCCATGTACTGCAACGCGGGCCTCAAGGCGTTTGCCTCGCAAGACATTCCGCAGCAGGACGCGCCCCCGCCATCCCAGAGCCGCACGAAGCGCCCGCAGCAGCAGGACGTGCCGCCACCGGCGCAGAGCCGCACGAAGCAGCGTCCGCAGCAGCAGCAGGACGCGCCCCCGCCGGAGCAGAGCCGGACGAAGCAGCGTCCGCAGGGAGAAGCGTTCCCTTGCAGCCGCGAGTCGTCCGATGCCCCACCACCACCGGCCCAGAGTCGCACGGAGCGCCCGCAGCAGCAGGATGCGCCGCCTCCGGCCCAGAGCCGCACGGATCACCCGCAGGCCGACGCACCGCTGGCAACCGACGCCCAACTCGGCATGATCGCCCGTCTGCTCTACAGCATCGGCTCGTTTGCCGATCAGCACGAGAACGCGGAACTCATGGACATGGTTGATGAGGTAGGGGTGTTGGTGAATGTGCCAAACCTCTCCGCCTTGGGCAACAAAGAGAAGCTCCGCACCGCCAGCATCAGCCGCAAGGCGGCATCGGTGATCATCGACAAGCTCAAGCCCCACGCGCCCTAGCGCCGCATCGCCGCAAACGAGCGCAAAAGAGCGCAACAACGCAAACGTCGTGCGGTTGTTTGGTGACATGAATTTTTCTACCGCAGTGTACGCAGAGGTGCGCAGAGGATGTATCTTGTGCGCCAGCAACGAAAAAAACGCCCTCTGCGTACCTCCGCGCCCTCTGCGGTGAAATAAAAGAACGACTCGAAGGCGATCTTCAAACCCAAACGTGCGATTCCTGGCAGCTTGAGCGCGTAGAAACCCATGCGCGCGAACTCTACGAGCGCCTCACCCGCGTATCGTAGATACCTAGCGCACTTCCCCCCCCGCCCCTTCAACCCCACGCAGCCCTGCTGCGCGGGGTTGTTGCATGCAGAAAGGCAACACGATGAAAAAGATCTGGCAAGAGCAGGTTGAAGTAGCTAGGTATATCCATGCCTACGTGGTCTATGACGATCATGACCCATCCTACGAGCCACACGTTCAACGCCAAGAGCGGGCGCTTTGCATCAACGCCACCGCGTGGTATTGCA
>RSAS01000242.1 GCA_003934145.1 Candidatus Viridilinea halotolerans
TCCCAATCACCTATCCGTGACTTGCCGAGCGAATGTTCTGTCCGCCCTTAAACTGGCGGGGCGCGGGGGCTAGGCCCCCGAAAAATCCCCCCTTGTGGCGGGGGCGCGGGGGCTAGGCCCCCGAAGAATGCCCCCGGGCGGCGTAGCCGCCACCATTTACAAATAGCCTAGCCTTGCTATAATAACCCAGCACTTGTGGCCCGCATGGGGAGAGATATTGTAAACCACCACCCGCCTACAGGCGGGGGCTTTGCTCTGGCGCTACCGACGAGTCGGCATCCGAGCAGTACGGCACGTTTACGGGTGCCATGCCGGGCGAACCCGGCAGCGGTTTCATGTCCATTGGACACGACCGTAACCCTTTTACCTGGCGAAGGTTTCCTCGCCAGAACCCCCAAGGATCAGTTGGCAACGTGCGTGAAACGGTGTCCACCGACGAATCGGCTTCGTGCCTTCTGCACGATAGGGACGATTCCCTACACGCACAATTGTACCACAGCCCTGCGCCGCTTGAAGCGGCGCAGGGGAGATGCTACCGCCGGAGTGAGGCCGCACAAGCCTCATTCCTCCCGCCCGTAAACGGACGGGTTTCCTGAGGCTAATTCTATGAAACTGATCGTGTTCGTGACCGATGATGCTCACGCTGACGCGAGCGTTGATGCTTTGGTTGAGCAGGGTTTTCGGGTGACGCGCCTCGCCACGACGGGTGGCTTTTTGCGGCGCGGCAATACGACGCTGCTGGCGGGGGTTGAGGATAGCCAAATTGAACGTGCCCATAACTTGGTGCGTGAAGTGGCACCGGGGACGTTGGCGATTACGATGGATCTTGATCGTTATGAGCGGTTGTAGGGATCGTATGGAACTTGGTTCCCCCGCATCCCTTTGGTGATAGAAGCATGCGCATTCTGTATGTTGCCGCTGGCATCCCCGTCCCTGGGGTGCTGGGGGGAAGTACGCACGCCTACGAGGTGGCCCGCGGCTTGGCGCTGCGCGGCCACCAGGTTGATCTTGTGGCCGCGTCGCGGGAGGGTTGGGCGGGATTAGCCCCGTTTGCCCGTCCGGTTTCGACGCGGCTGGCTGGTTTTGCGCTGCATCACGTTGATGTGCCCAAGGCGCTGAGTCTCTTGGCCGCAGGCCCGTTGTTGCGCTTGGCGCGCATGCTGCGCCCCGATGTGATCATCGAGCGCTACTACAATTTCGCGGGTGCGGGGATTATCGCGGCGCGCCTGTTGCAGATTCCGGCGCTGCTCGAAGTCAATGCCCTGATGGTTGATCCTCCTGCCGTGCGCAAACGGTGCCTTGATGATGCCCTCGGTGGCCCCATGCGCCGTTGGGCCGAGTGGCAGTGCCACGCCGCCGCCGCGATTGTGACGCCGTTGCATACCACGGTGCCCCCGGCCATTCCGCGTACCAAGATCGTCGAATTGCCTTGGGGCGCTGATGTGGAGCGCTTTGCGGCGGTGGCGGAGGCGCGACGCGAGGGCGTGAGGACGCGAGGATGCGAGGATGCGGGGACGCGAGGACGCGAGGATGCGGGGACGCGAGGATGCGAAGCAGCGAGTGGGTGGCGGGGCGGGG
>RSAS01000124.1 GCA_003934145.1 Candidatus Viridilinea halotolerans
CTGCGGCCCCTTAAACCCCGCCGGAAGGGGCAATTTTTCGGGGGCCATGCCCCCGAACCCCCGCCGGAAAGGGAAAATTCTTCGGGGGCCATGCCCCCGAACCCCCGCCGGAAAGGGGAAATTCTTCGGGGGCCATGCCCCCGCCCCCCCGTCGGAAGGCCCACCAGAGGCTTACGTCCATGCGTATGGGGCCATTAAGGGGCCTGCGGCCCCTTAAACCCCGCCGGAAGGGGCAATTTTTCGGGGGCCATGCCCCCGAACCCCCGCCGGAAGGCCGGCGGCTTCGCCTCCCCCGAACCCCCGCCGGAAGGCGTAACGTAATGCGTACGGGGCGTAAGCCCCATCACTAGCGATCATTCACCCGTTCAATCCGTAAATTCATGCGGGCAAGACGCGGCACGACGTCGCCGTAGCCACGTTCGAGCATGGGCACACCGCGGATGAAGGAGGTGCCGTGGGCAATGGCGGCGGCGATGATGTAGGCCAACCCGGCGCGCAGGTCGGGGATGGTGATAATGTTGCCCGCTGAGCGCAGCGGCGTGGGGCCAACGATGATCGCGCTATGCTCGTGGTTGGCGTCGCGGAAGCGACAGGGTAGCCCCCCGAGGCAGTGGGTGGTCAGTTGAGTATTGGCCCCCAGTGCGTTGAGTGCCTTGAGGTAGCCGAAACGATTCTCGTACACCGTCTCGTGAATGATCGAGATACCATTGGCTTGGGTGAGCATCAGGGCAAACGGCTGCTGCCAGTCGGTCGAGAAGCCGGGGTAGACATCGGTTTCGACCACGGTAGGTTGCAGCGGGCCACGACGAAAGAAGCGCACCGTCGTGCTATCAAGCAACTCAAAGCCGCCGCCGGCTTGTTGGAAGTAGGCCAGGAAATTACCCAAATTGTTGGGATTAATGCCGCTGACCGTAATGTCGCCGTCGGAAGCACCGGCGAGGCAGGCCCACGATGCCGCCTCGATGCGATCGCCCAGAATCGGCACCCGCGTCCCCCAGAGTTGCGGCACCCCCTCGACGCGGATCTCGCGCCCGGCGGAGGTGAAGATGATGGCACCCATCGCCCGCAGCATGGTAATCAATTCAATGATCTCCGGTTCAATTGCTGCGTTGGCGATCACGCTGCGCCCTTCGGCCAGCACACTAAGGAAGAGACATGTCTCGGTCGCACCGACGCTCGGGTAGGGCAACTTGATCTGTGTGCCGTGGAGGCGCTTGCGGCGGCGGGCGACATAGCCCGCGCTCGTAGTCGTAACGGTGCCACCAAACTGTTCAATCGCATTGAGGTGAAAGTCTACCGGACGCTCACCGATGCGGCAGCCGCCCAAAACAGGCACGGCGACCTCATCAAAACGATGGAGCAGCGCCCCAAGTAACAAAATGGGAATGCGATTACTGCCCGAATCGGGAATCGGCACCTGGGCCGAGGCGAGCGGCGCGGGATCAATAGTAAGCGTATCGCCCTCAGTGGTGGCACCAACGCCAATCGCGGCAAGCATCTCTTGGGTAATCGCCACATCGCCAATCGGCGGCACGTTGGAGAGCGTCGTAGGCGAATGGCCCAAGAGGGCAGCGACCATGGCCTTGGTGGTAAAATTCTTCGCCCCCAAGGCCCGAATTTCACCCACCACCGCCTCGCCACCCTGGATGCGGTAGACCACTTCGCTGGTGGGAAGGGGGGATGTATCTGGAGTTGTTAGTGTTGACATTACGGCTTGAGCCTTGCATGAGTGTGGAGAGGCGGACAGAACATTGACTCTAGGCGCCACGCATAGGTTATAGGGATGCCCTAGATGGCCCTCACCCCCCTACCCCCTCTCCCACGTTGTAGGAGAGGGGGCGAAGGTATTGAGATTCTTGGTGTTCCAATGCTGTTCTTCAGTTCTCTGTTCTTCTGTTCTCTGGGATGATACACCAAATCGCCGCAGGCAATGACTACGACGGGAAGAGAGTTGCGGCATGTACACCATCCCCTTTGCGGGGGGCGGCAAACATTTCGTATAATGGGCGCGGAAGAGATGCGCGGGGACGGTTAGCGTCCCGCCGCTCAAGCGCCTGCCCTCCCCGTCAGATCATTGAATTTGACGAACCAGTAGGGATGCCTCCTGATGCTCACACAGTACGATGTCGAGCGTGCTTTGCAGCACTACGACCTTGGGATGGTTCGTTCCGCACACCCGGCGAGCCACGGGGTTGTGAACGAGACAACCTTCGCTGAAACAAATAGTGGTCGCTATGTCGTGCGCCGCAACCAGCGCAAGATTGGGCGCACCTCCATTGCGCTACGCCACCGCCTGATGGCTTGGCTGCGGGCGCGAGGCTTTCCGGCCCCGCGCCTGATTGCCGCCCGTTCGGGTGAGACCGCTATCGAGTTGGATGGGCGTATTTTTGAGGTCTTTACATTCATTGATGGTGATGAATTTAACATCGACCGCCCCGCCCATCTCACTGGGGCGGGTTCGATTCTGGCGCGTTACCACAGCGCCGTCGCGGATTTTGCCGATCCTCCGCCCTACCAAGGGCCCCGTTATTCCACCCAGTCGCTGCCCGGCCTAGTCGAGCGCATCATGGAGCGTGATGTGATGGGCGACCTGACCGAGCCGCTCAATTGGTATGATCGCCGTGCGTCTGCGCTGCGCCGTGCGTTGCCTGAGGATGTCTATGAGGATCTGCCCTATGCCATGATCCACGGTGATGTTCACCGCGACAACCTGATCTTCCGTGGCGATGTGGTGGCGGCGCTCATTGACTTTGACCAGGTGACGATTGACGCACGTCTGGTCGATCTGGCCGATGCCATGGTTGACTTTGCCGTTGGCCCCGCCCCACCCGACTGGTATCCGTGGGGCGTCTACTCCGGCCCGTTGGATGCCACGCGCGCCCGTCTCCTGCTAGAGGGCTACTGCCAGGCCGTGCCGCTCACCAGCAATGAGCGCACGGCGCTGCCCATCCTGATCGAAGTCATCTGGCTGCAAGGCAACCTACGCCGCGTCCTCATGACCTCCGATGCCGAACCCGACTACCACCTCGAAGTGCTTGGCCAGGGGCGACGCCTCGCGCAGTGGCTCGATGAGCACCGCGAGGTATTGCTGCGGGGCTGATAAAGAATCTTGCAGGGGAGGGGTTCGGAAAGCGCCACGTCAACGTCGTTGGGGCTACGCCCCCATGCGCATGAACGTAAGCCTCTAACGGGCCCTCCGGCGGGGGTTCGGGGGCATGGCCCCCGAAAAATTTCCCTTTCCAGCGGGGTTTTAGGAGCCGCAGGCCCCTAAAGTTCATGCGCATGGGCTACGCCCCCCCCCCACCAGGGGTGAATTTGACATAGCCATGCACCAGGAATAGCCCGGCGCAGCGTGGTACAATGGCAGGAAGAGAAGCAGGAGAGCAGAAAAACAGAGGAACCGAGGTCGCCTCCTCGTCTCCCGCGTCCCCGCATCCTTGCATCCCCGCCTCCCCATAAAACACGCATACTAAGGGCGACCATGAGCGCTTGGCAGCAATTTCACGGCCCCAATGCGGGCTATTTGATCGAGTTGTATGAACGCTTTCTTGTTGATCCCGAAACGGTTGATGTCGCTACGCGCGAGCTCTTTGCTCAGTGGCAGCCTGAGTTGGCAGAAGCAGATGTGGCCGAGGGCGAAGCCCTTGATGTCACCCGCGTCGTTGGTGCGGCGCGCCTGATTCGCTACCTGCGCGAGATGGGCCACCTTGCGGCACGCATCGATCCCTTGGGTAGCGATCCCCCCGGTGACCCCGGCCTTGAACTCGTTTCCCACGGGGTGACGTTGGCCGACCTGGCGGCGTTGCCCGCCCATATCATTCGTGGCCCGCTTGCCAGCCAAATTCGTGATGCCGCTGAGGGTGTCGAGCGGCTGCGCCAGATCTATTCCGGGCCGATTGGCTACGAGACCGACCAGATTCAGAATTGGGAAGAGCGCAGTTGGATCCGTGAGGCCGCCGAGAGCCGCCGTTTCTTTGCTCATTTTGATGCCGACCGCCAGCGTGAACTGCTCGACCGCTTGACTGAGGTCGAAACCTTTGAGCGTTTTGTGCATAAGACCTTCCCCGGCCAAAAGCGCTTCTCGATTGAGGGCTGCGATATGTTGGTGCCGGTGGTTGATGCGGTTATTCGTAATGCGGCTGCGGCTGGCACGCGCGAAGTGGTGATTGGCATGGCGCACCGCGGGCGGATCAATGTGCTGGCCCACATTCTGGGCAAGCCCTACTTCTCCATCCTCGGTGAGTTCCATTCGCCCGATTATAACAAGGATACCTACCTGGGTTGGACGGGTGATGTCAAGTACCACTTGGGCGCCCGCAAGGCCTACCGCGAGAGTGGCGTCTCGGAGATGCCCATCACGTTGTCGCCCAATCCGAGCCACTTGGAGTTTGTCAATCCCGTCATTATCGGGCGCGCCCGCGCCGCCCAAGAGAAGCGTACCCGCCCCGGCTATCCCTATGAGGACGAGAAGGAGTCGGTCGCTATTCTGATCCACGGCGATGCCGCCTTCCCCGGCCAGGGAATCGTCGCTGAAACCCTGAATATGTCGCGCTTGGAGGGCTATCACGTCGGCGGAACGATTCATATTATTCTAAATAATCAGATCGGTTTTACTACTGATTACCAGGATTCGCGTTCGTCGCTCTATGCTTCCGACTTGGCACGCGGCTTCGAAATGCCTGTGATCCACGTCAGTGCCGATGAACCTGAATCATGCATCGCCGTGGCGCGTATGGCCTGGGCCTATCGTGAGCGTTTCCAGAAAGATATTCTGATTGACCTCGTGGGCTACCGGCGTTGGGGCCATAATGAGGGTGATGAACCTGAATTTACCCAGCCGCGCATGTATGAACGTATCCGCAACCATCCGACGGTGCGCGAAATCTGGGCGCGTGAACTGGAACGGCGCGGCCTGATCACCCACGAGGAGGCCCAGGCGCGCGTCGAGGCGGTGACAACCAAGCTCCAGCAGGCCTTTGATCTCGTGCGCGAGCGCCAGCGCCTCGCCGCCGATGCGCCGCCCCCGCCGCAGACCAAGCCCGTCGTCAACCCGTTGCGCCATTCGGTCTACGCGAAGCCCATCTCGAGCCAAAAGATCGTTGAACTGAACGAAGCGCTACTGGAGCGCCCTGAGGAGTTTACGCCCCACCCCAAGCTCGATCGTATGCTGCAACGTCGCCGTCAGGCCATTCACGAACCCGGCGGAATCGATTGGGCGCATGCCGAGTCGTTGGCCTTCGCGGCGATCCTCGCCGATGGTACACCGATTCGCATGACCGGCCAAGATAGCGAACGGGGCACCTTTAGCCAGCGCCACCTGGTATTGCACGATGCCGTAACGGGCGAACGTTACATACCGCTACACGCGATGCCCCAGGCGCGCGCCGCCTTTGCCGTTTACAACAGCCCGCTCTCCGAAGCGGCGGTGTTGGCTTTTGAGTATGGCTACAGCACCCACGCCCCCGGCACGCTGGTACTCTGGGAGGCGCAGTTTGGTGACTTTGCCAATAGCGCCCAGGTGATCATTGACCAGTTCATCGTCGCGGGGCGCTCGAAGTGGGCGGTTGATCCCGCGCTGGTGCTGCTGCTGCCCCACGGCTACGAGGGCCAAGGGCCGGAACACTCCTCGGCGCGCCTGGAACGCTTCCTGCAACTCTGTGCCACCGACAACATGCGCGTGGCCCATCCCACCACTGCGGCCCAATACTTCCACTTGCTGCGCTACCAAGCCGCCTCGCTCTCGCTTCACCCACGGCCCCTCGTCGTAATGACGCCCAAGAGCCTGCTGCGCAACCCGCGCGCCGGTTCGTCGCTGCAGGAGTTGGCCGATGGCCCCTTCAAGCCGCTGCTCGACCTGGGCAGCGCCGCGCCCAACCCCAACGCGGTGACGCGCCTGATTCTCTGTAGTGGCAAGGTGGCAATCGATCTGCTCGCCTCTGGCGAATTGGATCGGGCCAACGGCAGCGTTGACCTCGTGCGGATCGAGTTGCTCTACCCCTTCCCCGAAGATGATCTGCGCCACACCCTGGCCAAGTACCCCCAGTTGCACGAGGTGGTCTGGATGCAAGAAGAGCCGCAAAATATGGGCGCCTGGAGCTACATCGCCCCGCGCTTGCAGCCCTTGCTGCCCGCCCCCATCACACTGAATTATGTGGGTCGCGGCGAGTCGGCCTCGCCCGCCGAGGGCATGCATAGCCTGCATGTGGCTGAACAGATGCGCATTGTGCGTACTGCTGTTTTTGCAAAGTAGGTGCTGGGTAGAGGGTGTGGGAGAACCAAGTTCTCCCACACCCTCTACCCAGCACCACACACGGAGTGTTGCACCATGGCCTACGAAATCAAAGTCCCCGCGCTTGGCGAATCAATCGTCGAAGCGACGGTTGCCCGTTGGTTGAAACAGGAGGGTGAGGCGGTCGCTGCCGGTGAGCCGGTGGTGGAATTGGAGACCGATAAGGTCAATTTGGAGGTAGCGGCAGACCACACGGGCGTAATGGGGGCGTTGGCGCGCGCCGAGGGCGAGGTGGTGGGGATTGGCGAGTTGCTGGCGACGATTGTGCCTGGGGGTGTGCCTACGCCTGCACCTGAACCCGCACCTACGCCGAGCGCCGTGGAGGGCAATGGATCGGCGGTGAGCGCTACACCCACGGCGCAGAAGGTGGCCAGCGAGCATGGTGTAGATCTGCAGGCGGTGACGGGCAGCGGCCCAGGGGGGCGCATCACCAAAGATGATGTGCTGCGCCAAGTGCCAGCGCCCCCCGCCGTCGCGCAGGTGGCCGCTGCGCCCGCCGTTGCGCCGCGTCCCGCCACGCCTGCGCCACCTGCGCCGCCTGCGCCGCCTGCGTTGCCGCGTCCGGTGGCTGCGCCGCCGCGCCCCGCCGCCGCCGTGCAAGCTGCCGCGCCGGTGGCCAGCGGACGGCGCGAAGAGCGCCAGCGCCTCAGTCGTCGCCGCCAGACCATCGCCCGCCGCCTGGTTGAGGCCCAACAGAACGCCGCGATGCTCACCACCTTCAACGAAGTGGACATGAGCGCCGTCATGGAGTTGCGGCGACGGCGCAAAGATGGCTTCAAAGAGCGCCACGGCGTTGGTTTAGGCTTTATGTCCTTCTTCACCAAAGCGGTCGTCGGGGCGCTGCGCGCCTTCCCCACGGTCAATGGCGAAATCCAGGAGGACGAAGCGGTACTCAAATACTACTACGACATCGGCGTCGCCGTGGGGGTGGAAGAGGGGCTTGTGGTGCCGGTGGTACGCGACGCCGACCAGAAGAGCTTTGCGCAGATCGAGCGCACGATTGGCGAACTGGCGCAAAAGGCGCGCGACGGCACGTTGGGCCTCGCCGAACTGCAAGGCGGCACCTTCACCATCACCAACGGCGGCGTCTACGGCTCGCTTATGTCCACCCCGATCCTCAACGCGCCCCAAGTGGCCATCCTGGGCATGCACAAAGTCGAAGAGCGCCCGGTGGTGGTGGATGGGCAAATCGCCATCCGCCCCATGATGTACCTCGCCCTGAGCTACGACCATCGCCTAATTGACGGCAGCACAGCGGTACGCTTCCTCGTGCGCGTCAAAGAGTTGGTAGAGGATCCGGAGGCGCTCTTGTTGGAGGGGTAGGGGCGACAAAATTCTTGGTTTATAATACGGGTGTGACCAAAATGTGTAGGTAGGGTGCGCGAGGGAACCTGGTTCCCTCGCATCCTTCCTCTGTCCGAAGGGGTGTAGGGCACCGCCCTACAGATTCCAGTCACACCCAAATAGTATCTGAAAGACTATAGGTTTATGAGCAGTCTGATCCTTGAATCGCTCTTAGTGGAGCGCTTCCGAACATTTGATAAACTTCAAATCCCGGAATTGGGTAAAGTCAACCTGATTGTTGGGCGAAACAGTGTGGGAAAGACGTGCTTGTTAGAGGCATTATGGCTCTATGCGCGTCGTGGTAACCCATCAGTTATTTGGGAGATTCTCACGAGAAGGGATGAGTACAAAGAGATACTCGCAAGAACATTTGATTTCGATGAAGCTTTTGCGGCAATCAGTTATATGTTTCATGGCAGAGAAGAGATAAAGCAACATTCTGACAAGATCAGAATCGGTTCATCCAACATAGCAGACAACAATGTCACTATCAGCATTGATTATTATGCCACTAGAATAAATACAGATGGTACAAGGAATTTAGAGATTATGCCATCAGAAGAGATTATCGAGATTGAAGATTTACAGCCTCGTTTCACTGTGGAATTGAATAGTAGATTACATCAAACATATACGATCAACCCTAGTTTATACAAAAGATCTAGTGTTCAACGCTCGTTCGAAGAAATTCGGAGCGTATTTGTGTCAACGAGTGGAATTGGTAAAAGGCAACTTGCTGCACTGTGGGATGCCATTGCATTGACCGATCTTGAGGATGAAGTCTCATCTGCCCTACGCGTTATCGATAAGAACATAGAGCGTATCAGTATGGTAGGCGAGAGAGAGAGAGATTCTGCTATCTATAGGTATCCCATTGCTAAAATCAGAGAAGCAAAACGCCCATTTCCCTTACGTAGCTTAGGAGATGGGATGAGTCGAGCATTAGGAATAGCCCTGTCGTTAGTAAATTCTAGCAATGGGATATTACTTGTTGACGAATTTGAAAATGGACTACACTATTCGATTCAACTCGATTTGTGGAAGCTCATTTTTAGAATCGCAAAGAGTCTAAATATCCAAGTATTTGCAACATCTCATAGTTGGGATTGTATTAGCACGTTTCAACAAGCAGCGTCCGATGATACCGATCAACAGGGCATGCTTATTCGTCTTGAACGCAAAAAAGACGAAATTGCTGCAACTCTATTCAATGAACGGAAATTGAGCATCGCCACTCGTGAACAGATCGAGGTTCGCTAGATGGGCGACAAACACGTCCTACTGGTTGAAGGTAAGGATGACGAACATGTAATATGCCAACTAATGGAAAGGCATGGTGTTCAGTCACGTCCAATTGTGAAGAGTAAAGGTGGAATAGATACATTACTAGAAACCCTTGATGTTGAACTTATTGCTAGTGATCTTCAATGTTTAGGCATTGTTGTTGATGCAGATGTAGATCTTCTATCAAGATGGAGGTCTATTAGAAATATTCTGCTAGATGCTGGTTATAATAATATACCAGAACAAATTAACGAAGATGGCATAGTTATTTTTGAAGATCGAAAACCGGATGTAGGTATTTGGTTGATGCCTAACAATAATTTAAATGGGATGCTTGAGGATTTTCTAAAGTTCCTTATTCCTAATGGTAATAATAATATACTATTGAATGTAGCGAAACAAGTTGTTAATAATTTACCAAAACAGGAAGAACTACCTGCACCAGAAAAAAGATTTTCTCTTGGCCATAAAAGTAAGGCTATTCTCCATACATGGCTTGCTTGGCAGGAGTCGCCAGGTAAGCCCTTTGGTGTAGCTATCAAGGCGCGCTTCCTAGATGCAGATGCAACTGAAGCCATACAGTTCGTTGCATGGCTTCGTCGTCTTTATAGTAGGTGATGATACGGGTGTGACTGGAAAAGAGTACAGCGTAGCGGGCCTGGAAGAACCAGATTCTTCCAGGCCCGCTACGCTGTACCCTGCGAACGTACAATAGAGGAAAAGGCAACCGCCCTAGCGGTGCTATAATCAGCCCGTGCGCCTGGGGCATACCGCCCCACAAGCAACCATCGTGCGCGTAGCGCACACAAACACAAGACTGAGGAGCGAGTGATGAGTGATGCGATGACCACCGCAGAGGTGAGTAGTACGGAGTTGGACCGGCTCTGTGCCAATGCGATCCGCGCCCTGGCCGTTGATGCTGTCCAGCAGGCCAATAGTGGCCATCCCGGTATGCCGTTGGGGGTCGCTGATGCGGCCTATGTGCTCTGGACGCGCTTTCTCAAGCACAATCCCGAAGACCCCAATTGGATCAACCGCGACCGCTTTGTCCTTTCGGCTGGCCACGGATCGATGCTGCTCTATGCGCTGTTGCATCTCACCGGCTACGACGTGTCACTCGATGATCTGCGCGCCTTCCGCCAGTGGGGGAGTCGCACGCCGGGCCATCCGGAGTATCACGAGACGCCAGGGGTGGAAATGACGACGGGGCCGTTGGGCCAGGGGATTGCTACGGCGGTGGGTATGGCGCTGGCTGAACGCCATTTGGCCGAGAAGTTCAATCGTCCCGGCTTTCCGGTGGCGAATCACCATACCTATGTTATCTGCTCTGATGGCGATCTGATGGAGGGCATCGCCTACGAGGCGGCCAGCATAGCCGGTCATTTGGCGCTCGGCAAGCTGATTGTGCTCTACGATTCCAACCAGATTTCGATTGACGGCCCCACCGATCTCACTTTCAGTGAGGATGTCGGCATGCGCTTCCGCGCTGCGGGCTGGCACGTCACGCGCATTGATGGCCACGACATGAATGCGGTGGCGCAGGCGCTCGCCGAGGCGGTAGACGAGACGGAGCGCCCCTCGCTGATCATTGCGCGCACGACGATTGGCTATGGTAGCCCCAACAAGGCGGGCACCAACAAGTGCCACGGCGAGCCACTCGGTGCCGCTGAGGCGACGCTGACGAAGCAGGCGTTGGGCTGGCCGATCGAGCCCGATTTCTTCGTGCCGGGCGATGTCTACGAGCATATGCAGATCGCGGTACAGGTGGGCAATACACGCCAGTACGAGTGGCAGCAGATGTTCGAGCGCTACTGCGCCAGCCACCCGGAGCTGGCCGAGCGCTGGCAGCAGGTGCAGACCTGCGCCATTCCCGAAGATTGGGCCATCCTGCCGGAGTTTGCGCCCAACCCCAACGACAAGGGCACGCGCGTCTCGGCGGGGGTGGTGATCAACAAGCTCGCGCCGCAGATCCCTAGCCTGATTGGCGGCTCGGCTGATCTCGCCGGCTCCAACAATACGTTGATCAACGGCGCCACGCTGATCGATGCGCAGAGTTTCGCGGGGCGCAACATCAGTTTCGGCGTGCGCGAACACGCCATGGGCGCGATCCTCAACGGCCTCGCCCTGCACGGCGGCTTCATCCCCTTCGGCGGCACCTTCCTCGTCTTCAGCGACTACATGCGCCCCGCCATTCGTATGGCGGCGCTCATGGGCCTGCAGGTGGTCTACGTCTTCACCCACGACAGCATCGGCCTGGGTGAGGATGGCCCGACCCACCAGCCGGTTGAGCATGTGATGTCGTTGCGCCTCATTCCCAACCTGCACGTCTTCCGCCCCGGCGACGCCAACGAGGCGGCGATAGGGTGGCGGGCCGCCCTCGAACGGCGCGACGGGCCGACGGCGCTTATCTTTACGCGCCAAGGGGTGCCTACGCTGGATCGCAGTGCAGGCACGGGGCTTGCCTCCGCTACAGATGCGTTGCGTGGCGGCTACGTGCTGCGCGACGCGGCGAACCCCCAGGTGGCACTGCTCGCCACCGGCTCCGAGTTGAGCGTCGCGCTCGCCGCCGCCGACCAACTCGCCGCCCAAGGCATCGCTGTGCGCGTGGTGAGCATGCCCTGCTGGGAACGCTTCGAGGCGCAGGAGGCGAGCTACCGCGCCGCAGTGCTGCCGCCCAGCCTCACCGCCCGCGTTGCCGTCGAAGCCGGGCGCAGCCTCGGCTGGGAGCGCTACGTCGGCAGTCAGGGGGCCGTCGTTGGCGTAGATCGCTTCGGGGCCTCCGCGCCCCACACCGAGATCTTCGCCCGCTTGGGCATCACCGCCGAGGCGGTGGTGGATGCGGCGCTGCGCTTGCTGCAAGAGGGCGCATAGCACTGCAAGGTAGGGGCACGCCGCGCCGTGCCCCTACGCGCCGCACCGTCATCAATATTGGGGGTGCGGGGGCATGGCCCCATACGCAGTAACTTAAGCCCACGAGCGTGGTTCGTAGTAGGGGCTTTAGCCCCGTAACCAGCCCTTGGACGGCGCTAAAGCGCCTACTACAAGCGGGTTTTGGGGCATCCCCAAGCCTAAGTTCATGCGCATGGGGCATGGCCCTCGCACCCCCCATCTCAGTGGTTTAAGGGCGGACAGAAAACGTGTGCGCCCCCTTCTGGAATCGCATGGCAACGCCAGGAATCTCGATCTCTTCCCCCCTCTCCCACAACGTGGGAGAGGGGGCAGGGGGTGAGGGCCATCCGTGGCATCCCAATCACCTATCCGTGACTTGCCGAGCGAATGTTCTGTCCGCCCCCCCCATCTCAGTGGGGAGGATACGGAGGCATAGTCCTCCGCATCCTCCCCACAAACGGTAGAGCCGATCGCCGCAAGACAAAGCCCCATCCCATGGACACTAAAGAAGCCGCTCCTGGTTCGCATTTGGCATCGCGGGGTCGCTTGGGGCACTCTCGATCCAGGTGAGGCCAAGGTGTTCATAGGCGCGGCGCGTGGCTACGCGCCCGCGTGGAGTGCGCTGCAAAAAGCCGAGTTGCAACAAAAAGGGTTCGTAGACATCCTCAATCGCGTCTACCTCTTCGGCGAGCGCGGCGGCAAGCGTCGAGAGGCCGACCGGACCGCCGTTGAAGAGCTCGATGATTGCCCGCAGTAGGCGACGGTCGTTCTCGTCGAGGCCGAGATCGTCCACTTCGAGTTGCTGGAGGGCGCTGCGCGCCACGGCGAGATCAACGGGGCCGCCGACCACCACTTGGGCGTAGTCGCGCACGCGGCGCAAGAGGCGGTTGGCGATGCGCGGCGTCCCTCGGGCGCGGCGGCCCATCTCCAGCGCCGCATCAGCACTGATGTCTACACCGAGAATGTTGGCCGAGCGGGCGACAATTTCGCACATCGCCGTATGGGAGTAGAATTCAAGGCGATGCGGTGCCACGAAACGGTCGCGTAGCGGCGAAGTGAGGAGTGCCAGACGGGTTGTGGCCCCGACGACGGTGAAGCGCGGTAATTTTAGGCGCAGGCTACGCGCACTTGGCCCTTTGCCCACAATCAGGTCGAGGGCAAAATCCTCCATCGCCGGGTAGAGCACCTCTTCCACGACCCGATTGAGGCGATGCACTTCATCAATGAAAAGAATGTCGTTCTTCTGCAAATTGGTCAGGATGGCGGCAAGATCGCCGGCGCGCTCAATCGCTGGGCCGCTCGTGACCTTAATCTTTACCCCCATTTCGTGCGCTATCACATTGGAGAGCGAGGTCTTACCGAGCCCGGGGGGGCCATAGAAGAGCGTATGGTCGAGCGGCTCATCGCGTCCGCGTGCAGCGGTGATGGCGATGCGCAACTGCTCAACCACCTTTTCCTGGCCAATGAATTCAGCCAAACTGCGCGGACGTAGGCTCTTCTCGGCCTGTTGGTCATCGTTGGCTGGTTTGGGGCTTACGAGCCGCTCGTCGTCGTCCATGGTTGCTCCGCTTGCGTCAAGAGGAATGCTTGGGGGCCGTGCCCCCAAGCCCCCGCCGGGCGGGGTGATGCTTCGGGGCTGCGCCCCCAAACCCCCGCCGGACGGGGAATAGCTTGAGGGCCGTGCCCCCAAGCCCCCGCCGGACGACCCGCTCGTAGTAGGCGCTTTAGCGCCGTCCAAGGGCTGCTTACGGGGCTAAAGCCCCTACTACGAACCGCGCTCGTCGGCTTAAGTTAATGCGCATGGGGCTGCGCCCCCAAACCCCCGCCGGGCGGCGCAGCCGCTCCCATGCTGCCGCAGGGGAGGATGCGAGGAAAACTGGTTTCCTCGCATCCTCTACCGACCTACTAGGGGCAAGTAGATCCGCGTGAGCGGTGGCAGTTCCAGGGTGAGGGGCTGGGTTACGGTGGCGGTTTGACCGAAGCGGTCGCTGTAGCGTACTGCCAGTTCGTGTTCCCCCGCGTGGGCGGGTAGGCTCCAGCGGTAGGCATCGTAGTAGGGTTGGGGCGCTTCAAAGGTGCCGTTGAGTCCGAGTTGCACTGCGACAATTCCGCCTTCGCTGGCAATCGCGTTGGCGTCAATGCGTATGGTGGTGTCGGTGATGACGACGGGAGCAGTGAGATCGGCAGGAGGGGCGGCGGCGAGGGCTGCGATTTCGGTGGCTGTTAGGGGGCGGTTGTAGATCAAGAGTTGATCCAGTTCCGCGTTGCTGTGCCCGCTGCCATGGGTGAAACGCCCCAGGTGTAATGTGTCGCCTAGTTCGGTCGGTAGACTGATAGCGCTCGTGGCGGCGGCGAGTTGCCCGTTCAGGTAGAGTTCTTTGCGCCCGCTGGCGGCATCCCAGGTGAGCGCAAAATGGTGCCAACCCGCAGCAAGGGCGTCGGGGGCGGCGAGGATGTCGCGGCTCGCCGCGTCGCTGCCGGTCGTCCAGAAGATCCATGCCGGCCCGCCGTCGGGCCCAACCGCGTCACGGCGCAGGGCTAGGGTGTTCCAGTAGTCGGGGATGGCAGCGGGGTTGGCGCTGGCTGCCAACAGGTAGTGGCGCGGAATGTTGCCCGTCGGGTAGCTTTCCGGCAACTTGGCCCACAGGCTAAGCGTGCCCGCGCTAGGATCGAGGTTGCCCGCCAGCGGGTAGGTCAGCGTGGCAGCGTCGAGCAGCAGGGCTTGCCCGTTGCGCCCCGCCGTGAAACGCAGGTTGTTGGCAAAACTGGGAAAGCCGCGCCCCACGCGCTGCACCGGATGGCCGTCGAATTCGCTGGCAAAAAGCAGATCGCTCGGCGGGTTGACGCTCAAGGTGCCAATGGGCGGATTGAGCATGGTTGACGGCCCTGCCAACATGCCGGGCGGCGTAAAATTGTACCTGCCAAGGAGCGACGGGTGCCAGAGCCAGCCGCTCGGCAGACAACCGGCATAGTTGGCGCACGGATCGGGGCCGGGGCCGTACCAGCCATACGGGTCAACTTGCAACCCGTAGCGGCGCACTTCAAAATGGAGGTGCGGCGTCCCCACCACAAAGCCGGTCGCCCCGCTGGTGCCAATAAAATCACCCGCATGCACCGCTACGCCGACGTTGCTATCGATGTGTCCGGCAAAGATGGGCGCGAAGCCGTCGAGATGCCAATAGACCGTCTCGAAGCCGTCGGGATGCACAATCACCACCCCAAGGCCGCGATGGGTGCGGGCGTAGGCCGTCCCGCCTGCCGCAGCAAGAATAGGAGTACCAATCGGCTGGTCAGGAAAATAGTAGTCGTTCCCGTCATGGCCATCGTAGGGCACATGGGTCTGGCCGCGATAGTTGGTCGCGTAGCCCGTCCCGGGCAAGCCGCTATCCACCGTGGGGTAGGCGTGATCGAAATAGGCAAGATGCTCCACCCGCGTACCCATGGGCCAGGGTTGCAGCAAAAAGCCTTGAGAAATCGCTGCGGGGGGGCTGTGGGGATGTAGAAGTAACAACGTACCAAAATAGCGCTCAAAAGCCACCCCGAAGCGCTCCACCACCTCACGCCACTGCGCCTCGGTACGCCCCTGAGCGAGCAGACGCTGCACGGCGACGCCCTCCATGGCTTGATCCAGTGTGAGCGTGAGGGTCATACCATCACTGAAACGCACCGTTGGTGGGCGCTCATAGGGGCCAAGGCCAGCGCGCAACTCGCGGCTGGCCCACTCAAGCTGGGCCGCGAAGCCTTGCGGCCCACTCGGGCCAATGGGGTATTGCAAACGACTCGCTGGCGGCGCGGGATCGCTGAGCAGGCCCGCAGTCGCTTCCAGCAGCGCCAGATGAATCTGCGGGCTCAGGCCATAATAGAGCGCCGCGCTTTCAATCAGCGTCGCCGCCGAACGCCCATCCTCCGTGAACTGCTTCAGCACCCCGGGATGGGCATCAAGGATACGCTGCACATTGAGTTCATCGGGGAGCTGCGCCGCCGCCGGCGGCACCGGCCACAGGCCCACAAGCAAGGTGAGCAGCAGGCAGCTAAAGCAGAGACGCACCACGAGGGCCTCCCTACGGGAAGAAGATAGGAAGTAGGAAATAGAAAATTAAGAGCGATGCATCAGGATGCGCTGGATACGCTCAAACTGTACAGCATCCTAAAGCCACCCTTAAGTGGGGCAAGGTGGACCTGGGAAGATGCTATCATGTTGGTAGGCTTACGTCAACCGCAACCCCCTGGTGGTGAGGGCTACGTCAAAGCCACCTCCGGCGGGGGTTCGGGGGAGGCTTCGCCTCCCCCGAAGAACTTTCTTTCTTTCTTTCTTTCGTTTTGGCGGCTTCGCCGCCAAAACGAAAGAAAGAAGAGGGTTTGGGGCGCAGCCCCAACGACCTTGACGTAGCCCTACCCAGCGTAGCCGCCCCCGCGCAACAAATAGATAGAGGAACGAAATCCCTATGGGTATCCTGTTCGGCCTGCTCGCTGCCCTGGGCTGGGGCACCAGCGACTTCCTTATGAGTCGCGTCAGCCGCCAGATTGGGCTACGTCAGACGCTGCTCTGGTTTCAGGCCTTGGCCACCCTGGCAATTGCATCGGTGCTACTCGTGACCCAGGATGTGCCTACGGCCCCGCCAATCCTCTGGCTTTGGGCAATTGTCGTCAATAGCTTCAATGTGGTCGGCACGATTCTGCTCTACCACGCCCTCAGCATCGGCACCATCGCCATTGTTTCGCCGATTGCCGCCAGCTTCGCCGTCGTCACGACTGCGTTAGCCATGCTGGGCGGCGAACGTCCCGACAGCCTAGCGCTCATCGGCGTCGCCATGGTCATCGGCGGCGTGATCGTCGTCTCGCGGGCGGGGGCCAACAAACACAACGCCTCACTGCGCGGGATGAGTGCCGCCATCGGCTCGGCGCTCTGCTACGGACTCTTCTTCTGGATGCTCGCCCCCGTCACCGCCGGGCTCGGCATCGCCTGGCCGATCCTCGTAGGGCGTGTCCTCGCCATGCTCACGGCCCTCGCTATGCTTGCCTGGGTGCGCGAACGGCCCGGCCTGCCGCCGCAGCATACCTGGCGTTTGTTGCTGGTCGCCGTCGTTGTGGACACCATCGGCTTCCTGGGCTACAACCTAGGCATCGCCACTGCCTACGTAAGCGTCGTTACGGCCCTAGCTTCGATCTTCAGCGCCGTTACCATCCTGCTCGCCTGGTTCTTCCTGCGCGAACGGCTCGTCTCGCTACAGTGGGCCGGCGTTGCGGCGGTGATCGCCGGGGTGCTGCTGGTGAGTGTGTAGGGCAGAGCGGATATTGGCTTAGGCTGCTACAAATTCGTGATAGTGACGCGCTCGTTTGGTGGGGAGGATGCGGAGGGCTACGCCCTCCGCATCCTCCCCACTGGGATGGGGGGGGTTTGCGGGGGCCATGCCCCAATACGTTTCAAATAAGGGCGAGCATAGACCTCACAGGTCTTTGCTGATGGCGTTCCAGTGCGGCAGAGCAGACCTGTGAGGTCTTATTTGAAACGTATGGGGCCATGCCCACGCACCCCCAGCGCAGCAAACTGTAAAAGGGCTACGAGCCATCCCTCTTGCCAAATTTCTTCCCATTGGAAAGGCACAGCCGCCGAACGTCGTTCCCCTCTCCCGCTTGCGGGCCAGGGGGCTAGGGCCAAAAGGCGCATCCTCACCACAAAGGGACGGGGCCATTCATGGCTTCCCCTCTTCTCAGCTATCACTCGGCAAAATGCCCTCCAGCCGCGACGCAGTGGGGTGGCTGTGGCCGCCACCGTGGCCAAAGTTCTCGCGGCGGTAAGCGATCTTGCCCGCCGCCATAGTGAGCATCACCTGGCCCTTGAGCCGTTGACCGTGTAGGGGGTTATTGCGGCCCTTCGATGCGAATTTGCTGGTGTCTACTGTCCAATATTCGTCGGGGTTGAAGATCACCAGATCGGCGCGGGCGCCCGGGTGGAGCGTTGAGGGCGAGCGGCCCAAGACCTGGGCGGGCCCTTCGGTGAGCTTGGCGATCATGTTGACGAGATCCATTTCGCCCCGATGCACGAGGGTCAACACCAACGCCAGCGTCGTCTCTAGGCCGCTAATGCCTGGGGCGGCAAGGGCGTATTCGCACTCTTTGTCTACGAGGGCGTGGGGCGCATGGCCGGTGGCAATCGCATCAATTGTGCCATCGCGCAGCCCTTCGATCAGCGCCTCGACATCTTCATCGGTGCGCAGCGGCGGTGCCACGCGCGTGCTCGGATCGTAGGGCGGTAGGAGGCTCGGATCGAGCCACGAGGGCAACCCCAACTCCGGGTGGGTCTTGCTGCGCCGCCCGCGCCGCGCAGTTTGGGTGATCATGGTCGTGTCGTGGGGCACCAGATTGCCCATCACCCAGCGGTCGGTGAGCGTCAGATGGTGCGGTGTCACCTCGGCGGTAACGCGAACGCCGCGTGCTTTAGCGGAACGAATGAGCGCAACGCCGCCAGCAGTGCTTACTTGGCAGATGTGCAGATGAGCGCCAGCGGCCTCGGCGAGGGCAATATCGCGGGCGATGAACGACTCTTCGGCGGCCTTGGGAAAACCAGCCAAACCTAAGCGGGTACTGATCACCCCTTCGTGCATTGCCCAGCCCGCCGTGAGGCGCAGATCCTCGCAGTAAGTCATGACAGGTAGGCCCAACACGGAAGCGTAACTCAGGGCATTGGCCATCAGGGCCGCATCGGAGACCGGGCGACCGCCATCGCCAAAGGCGATACAGCCCGCTTCGGCCAACTCCATCAAATCCGCCAACCCGTGCCCCTCACGGCCCTTCGTCAGCGCCCCGATCACCTCAATGCGCACGGAGGAATCACGTTCGGCAATGGCGCGCACATGGCGCACCAAGGCCGCATTATCAAGCGCGGGCTTGGTCGAGGGCATCGCACAGACAGTCGTAAAGCCGCCCATCGCCGCTGCCAAACCACCGCTCGCCAACGTCTCTTTATGCTCATCGCCCGGCTCGCGCAGATGGGCATGCAGATCGGTGAAACCAGGGGCAATCACACAGCCACGGGCATTGATCACCGTGACCTCATCACCCACCGGCTCAGGCGCTGCATGCAGATCGGTCAGATCCACCAACTGCTCAACGACGCCATCGGCAACCCAGACATCGCCCACGGTAGCGACGCGCCGCGCCGGATCAATGATGCTGCCATTACAAATGAGATAGCGCATAGGTCTCCTATGAAAGAACAGAGGAACAGAGGAACAGAAGAACAGAAGGTTTATTCATAGAATTAGTCTCAGGAAACCCGTCCGTTTACGGGCGGGAGGAATGAGGCTTTGCTGCCTCACTCCGGCGGTAGCCTCCCCCCTGCGCCGCTTCAAGCGGCGCAGGGCTGTGGTACAATTGTGCGTGTAGGAAATCGTCCCTATCGTGCAGAAGGCACGCGGGTGGTGGTTTACTTGTTCCCTCTGTTCTCCTGTTCTCCTGTTCTCCTGTTCTCCTGTTCTTCATCCTAGCCAGCTAAACGATATAACAACGCCATGCGCACTGCAACACCATTGGTGACCTGCTCATCAATCACGGTGTTGGGGGCGGTAACGACTTCGGGCCAGATTTCGACCCCTTCATTCATAGGGCCAGGGTGCATAATCAACGTCTTCTCGCCCAAGCGGGCGAGGCGTTCGGGGGTAATCGCGTAGGCGCGGCTATATTCGCGTAGCGAAGGGAGCAAACCCGCCTGCATGCGCTCTTTCTGCAAGCGCAGCGCCATCACCACATCAGCCCCCGCGATAGCCTCGTCCACCTTGTAGCTAATCTTCACCTGAGGCCACGTCGCCGTCCAATAAGCGGCAGGGCCGAGCAGCGTCGGCGGGGCGCAGAGCGTCACTTCGGCACCCAAGCGGGTCAGCCCCCAGAGATTGGAGCGGGCCACACGGCTGTGCAGGATGTCGCCCACAATAACCACTTTTAGCCCGCGAATCTGCCCTAAGTGCTCACGGATGGTGAGGAGATCGAGTAGTGCCTGGGTCGGATGGGCATGGCGTCCATCGCCAGCGTTAATCACGCCACCGGCGAAGTGGCGGGCAACAAGATGGGGTGCGCCCGACTGGTTATGGCGAATCACTACCATATCGGCACCGAGTGCCTGGAGGGTACGCACCGTATCAATTAGCGATTCACCCTTTTCGACGCTACTCCCCCGCGCCGTGAAACTGACAACATTCGCCGAGAGCGCCCGCGCAGCCAGTTCAAAGCTAATGCGCGTGCGTGTACTCTCCTCATAGAACATGTTCACCACCGTACGCCCGCGCAGCGTCGGCACCTGCTTGATCTCGCGCGAGAGTACCTCTTTCATACTCTCCGCCGTATCGAGAATTTCTTCGATCTCTTCTGGCGTAAAATCATCAAGATCAAGCGCATGCCGCCGCCGGGCCGTCGCGATCGTCATAACCTACTCCTTCGTCATGTCTCCCCTACGTCTTTGGCGGGCCTGCCGGCGGGGGGTCGGGCTTGCCCTGAGCTTAGTCGAAGGGGCTTGGCCCCCGAAAAATCGCCCCCCGCCGGTGGGGTTTAAGGGGCCACATGCCCCTTAAACCCCGCCGCAAGGCAGAACTACGCGGGGCGCGAAATAAGTACCTGATCGACGCCATCGCTCTCGCGCAGGTGAACTTCCACTCGTTCGCTGCGGGAAGTTGGTACATTTTTTCCGACAAAATCGGCCCGAATAGGCAATTCGCGGTGGCCGCGATCCACCAGCACGGCAAGCTGAATGCGCGCGGGACGGCCCAGATCAGCGATAGCATCTAGCGCCGCACGCACCGTGCGCCCGGTATAGAGGACATCGTCCACCAGTACTACCACCCTATCGGTGACATCGTGCTGGATCAACGTCTTACGCACCCGCGCACTCGGGCCGCGCGTGCGCAGATCATCGCGGTAGAGGGTAATATCGAGTTGGCCCACGGGCACACGTACCCCCTCGAAATCCGCAATCGCCGCCGCGATACGTTCGGCCAGCGGCGCACCACGCTCACGAATGCCAATCAGAATGACATCGTGCAAACCGCCGTTGCGTTCATCAATCTCGTGGGCAATGCGCACCAACGCACGGCGTATATCGTCGGCAGTGAGAATCTGTTTGCGGTCGGTCATGGGCGCTCCGCATCGGCTACTATATAAGTGCAAAAGCGAAGCGTCCGCTACCCCCTAGAGCTAGGAGGTGCGGACGCTGAAGGCAGCGTAACGCTGAGATGAAAGAATGATTGCCATGCTGCTCCTTTACAGCCTCACAGGACTGCGTTAAAGGTCGCCTGATTGTAGCATGGCCAAAGGCGTTGCGTCAATTCTTTTGGGTGTGACTGGAATCTGTAGGGCGGTGCCCTACAACCCCGCCGGACAGGGGGAAATGCGGGGGAACCAGGTTCCCCCGCACCCCCTACCTACACATTTTGGTCACACCCAATTCTTTTTGTTTCACTTGGGTGTGACCAAAACTTGAGGTTGCGAGAGAACCAGGTTCCCTCGCGTACCCTTCCTGCACCTTCCGTGCGGGCAGCACTGCTTATCCAGCGACAGATCCTGCGCACCTCACACCTCGTCTCACTGCCTCACCGCAAGCAAACGCTCTCGAAAGTCCTTCATGCTCGGCAGAGCAGCCACGCGCTCACGCAACACCGGACGGGTCGCGTCGCTAAGCAGGGCGCTTAAGTCTGGGGTGAGTGGATGACCAGCGGTGAGGAGTTGCAACAGCCTGCCTAGCGCATAGATGTCTACATGAGGTGTGGCAGGGCCAGGGTGAGGGCCTTGGCGTTCGGGTGGCAATAAGTGCGGCACGCCATAAAGAGCGCGTCGTCGAGGCCTGGCTATGCTTTCGACCGCACCAAAATCAATCAAGACAACATGGGGCTGCCCGCTGGCCGTTGAGCGTACCATCAAATTGGCGGGGCGCAGATCGTGGTGAATAAGGCCGCATTGGTGCACGTGTTCAAGAGCGCTGGCAACTTGGAGGCCCAAGCTTATCGCCCACGCTAGGCTACACGGGCCGGGGTGGTGGGCCAACCATAGATGGAGCGGCATACCCGTTTCGTAAACCAGCGCAAGGTAAAGGCAGGTTTGACCATCCACTTGAGCCAGTCCCAGATCGCGCAGCGAACTCGTGTAACGCCGCCCGTAGAGCGCGGTCAGATGAGGGTGGAGTGTTGCTTGACCAAGCAGGTGACTGTGTTCGTCGTGGAGCGCCGCCATCGCATCGGGATGGGCCACTTTGATCGCCGCTAGGTTCCAGTCGGCTGCGTGGTTCGCCATGAGTTGCCCACGCTGATGGCCCGTTCGTAGCCACCGACCAATCAGATGCCGCCGCAGGGCGTGGTCGTCCCACGGGCGCGCCAAATAGACGGTTCCCTGTCCGCCGGTGCCAAGATGAGCCAATAGTTCAAAGCCGCCAAGGGCTGTGCCTGGAGGAAAATGGGCCATGATTATGTAACATCTTGAATGCTTGGTGCGCTGAGAGCAGCGAAGGATCTCGATCCGCACGACATGCCTGAACCCCATCGAACGAACCAAAACCCTTCGCTGTTCTCAGCGCAACAAGCAGAGGCGAAGCAGCGCAGAAGTGGCCCTAGGTAACTTCAACCGTCAGGCGCAAGCTCGCCCCAAAGAGGAGCGCCTCACCTTCACCTAAGGGTGTAGCCAAATCTAAACTCAAGGGACTACCCAAACCGGTGTGGAAGACCCCTGGCTCAAGGGCGGTCACCTCAATCTGATCGCCAACCAGGCTCAGACGGGCATGAAGCGGGGCCAACCCGGCTTCGGGGAAGCAGAGGTTGCATCCCGGTGCCGCCCCAATACTCCATTGCCGCCCGTGCAGGGCGATGCGATGGCGGCGTTGCCCGTCCCAGATGATCGCCCGTAGGGGGGTATGCGTAGCTACTGGCACTTGTCGCTTTGCAGTCGTAATCTCGACAGGGCTCGCTGGTAATAGTGATGCCTCTGCATCTGGTGGCGGTGGGCCACCCTGACGCCGCGCCACGACCCAACTTGTCCCTGCACTCAACGTCATCGCAGCAACCAGCAGGAAGGGCCAGAAGGTAAAAGATGGTGGTGCGTCGGCAGTAGTAGGCGTTGCACCTGAACCCAACTGAACAACAGCCGTTGGTGTCGTCTCTGGTGGCTGCATTGCGCCAACAGAGGACGGCACCCCAAACCACAACAGACCGAGCCAAGCAGACGTAAGCACAAGCCACAGACGGGAGGATAAGGTAGGCATAGTCATCGTCCTTTCAATTGCCCTATCCTTATACCGCTGAAAGTGGCAAAAAGTTACGGTTTTTGCGAAATTTTGCTCAAAATTGACTCGGACGCGGTTGCGCCTTGTTGGGGCAAGCCCCAACGCCTGTTTTTGGGGGGGTGACCAAAACTTGTAGGAAGGGGATGCGAGGGAACCTGGTTCCCTCGCATCCTCCCACCGTCCGGCGGGGCGTGGGCGCAGCCCTGTAGATTTTGGTTACACCCATCTTTTTGTTCGGTTTTGGCGGCTTCGCCGCCAAAACCGAACAAAAAGAGTTTTTCGGGAGAGGCGAAGCCGCCCCGCCAAGCACACAAAAGGGGCGCCGCAATTGCGGCGCCCCTTTTGTATTGCTTGGTTGTACTACGCGGCTAGACGCTACTCCCAGTTTCGATTATTGTAGACAAAATTGGTAAAGGTGGCCTCGTTGCCACTGTTCCAACCAAAGACATTGGCACGGAAGACTTTCCAAGGATCGTACATCTCCTTGAAATTCGCGTCGGCGGCAGCGGTCTCGTCATAGAGTGCAAAGGCTGCTTCTTGGGCAGCGGTCATGATTTCATCGCTGTAGACGCGCAGCTTGATCTTACCACTGGCCAAGATCTCATTCAGCGCGGTACCATTAAGCGCCTCATACTTGGAGATCATGTTCATGTTCGATTCCCAAGCGGCAACCTTAAAGACACGCTTGTACTCATCAGGAATGGTGGCCCAGGCATCCAAGCCTGCGAAGGCGTGCAGCGTGGGGCCGGGTTCCCACCAGCCGGGCGAGTAGTAGAACTCAGCGGCATCCTGAAGGCCCAACTTCTGGTCGTCGTAGGGGCCCACCCACTCGGCAGCATCTACCGCGCCGGTCGAAAGCGCTTGGAAAATCTCGCCACCGGGCACAACCTGCACGACCGCGCCAAGGCGGGCCATCACTTGGCCACCCAGACCCGGAATGCGCACCTTGAGCCCTTGCAGATCGGCAACGGTGTTGATCTCGCGGCGGAACCAGCCACCCATCTGGGTGCCAGTGTTGCCTGCCGGGAAGAGGATGGCGTTGAACTGGGCGCCAAGCTTATCAATCGCCTCGTTGCCACCACCATGGTAGAGCCATGCATTCATCTGAGTGGCGGTCAGGCCGAAGGGCAAGGAGGTGGCAATGCCCCAAGCCGGGCTGAGACCAGTGTAGTAGTACATTGCCGAATGGCCCGCCTCGACCGTGCCCTGTTGCACGTTCTGTAGCACCTCAAGGCCACCAAAGAGTTCGCCCGCCGGGTAGGTAGTAATCTTGAACATCCCGTCGGTCAACTCACCTACGCGCTCGGCCAACACTGTCGCTCCACCATAGATCGTATCGAGCGAGGTAGGCCAACTCGTTGCCATACGCCACTCAATCGCCGGGAGCGAAGAACCTTGGGCCGGTGCTGCGGCCTCCGGTACCTCACCCGCCGCAGGTGGGCTAGGCGGAGTCGCCGCCGGATCACCACCACAAGCCGCCAACGTCATTCCAAGACTGCCGACAACCCCAGCAGCCGCGCCACGCAGAAACTCTCGCCGTTTCATCCGTTGCTCCTGAGCATCTTTGCTTTTTCATTCGGGTGTGACTGAAATCTGTAGGGCGGTGCCCTACAACCCCGCCGGACAGGAGAAAATGCGGGGGAACCAGGTTCCCCCGCACCCCCTACCTACACATTTTGGTCACACCCTTTTCATTCGGGTGTGACCAAAACCTGTAGGGCTACGCCCCACACCCCGCCGGGCGGCGGGAGAATGCGAGAAAACTAGGTTCCCTCGCGCACCCTTCCAACAAGTTGGAGAATCTGTCTTTTGATTATAGCCGAGCTAAATCATTTCAGCAACCGCCATGGTTGCCCCTCACAGAGCCTTCTGGTATAATCTTGGGGTATCGGCGCTTTACACGTTGCCCGATGACAGCACCGCTTCCCTTTGCGCTGTACGCCATGTTTGCGGTAGCGTCGTTGCGGGGCTTGGCGCGATTTTTGCAGGAGGCTCTCTTTATGTCCCGTCAATTTTGGCGAGCCCTGTTGCTTGCTACATTACTTGCTAGTGCTCTCTTAGTCCTAAATACATGTGTGGGCCAAGGTATCGCTTCCGGTTCGGCCCTCTATGTTCAACAGTTGACGAGTGATCCCAGCAGTTTTGACGGCCAAACCGTCACCGTGGATGGGGCCTATGTCTGGAAGCCAGGCGATCCCTCCATCTCGGTGCTTGCCCTTGGTGTGAGTACGCTCGACAATGGCCTTGATGCCCAGCCGCTGGGTGATCCGATTTGGCTAGAGGCTTTTCCCGCTGAGGTCACAGAAGATCTGCACCGGCCCGGTGATGCCGTCTATGGCTTTGTGCGCGTCGAGGGTACCTTCAGCCACGGCGGCGGCTTTGGCCCCAACGGTCAGTTTGCTAGTCAAATTACCGTTACCAGCGCTGAGCCGATTGAACGCATTCAACGCGTCGAGCATAGGATCGAAGATCGGGCGCTTGGGGAGGGTAAGGTCAGTTTCTTCGAACTACTGCGCAATCCCGAAGCCTACAACGGCCAAACCGTTACCACCAATGGCTACTACTTTTGGAACTCGGTGATCTACGTACTCGCTGAAGGAGTATCTACCGAAGAGGATGGTGCCAGCCCCCAGCCTATCGGGAGCCCCGTCTGGATGGAGGGCTTCCCACCCGATCAGTCGGCCCTGCTCAATATTGGCCCCAATAATAGCTACGTCTGGGGCGCAGTTGAGGTCACTGGCACGTTCCAAACCGGCGGTGGCTTTGGCAAAGATGGCGCCTACCAGAGTATCTTCTTCGTAGAGTCGGCGCAGCCACTTACCCCCTAGTGCTACTGCGCTACGTCCCCTTGGCGGGGAGGCCCGGAGGGGCGAAGCCCCTCCGAGAAACAAAATCTTGATTGTTTTTTTGGGGGGCCAAGCCCCCAAGCCCCCACCAAAGGTAGTACTAGGGGCATTATTTACCCACAGATGTACTATTTCATCGAAACGATGACCGAGGACGATATTCCCCACGTCCAGGTGATCGAACGCCAGAGCTTTACTACGCCCTGGTCGGCGAATACCTATCGCCGTGAAATTCGAAATCTGCAAAACTGCCGCTATGTTATTGCCCGCGCCAGTACGACTCCGAATGGTGAAACCCAACGCTCACCGTCGCCAGCCGCACCGCGCCCCTTTGGCATCTTCAGTCAACTTGCGGCGATCTTCCTCGCCGAACCGCCCGCGCCCGCCAATCTGCCGCCCGACCCCACCCCCATTGTCGGCTACGGCGGCGTTTGGCTCACCGTTGACGATGCCCATATCACCACCATCGCTGTTGATCCTGTCTATCGTGGTCAAGGGATCGGTGAGTTATTGCTCAATGCGCTGATCGATCACGCCTATGATCTCGGCGCCCACCAGATTACCCTTGAAGTGCGCATCAGTAACACCAGCGCTCAGCGCCTCTATTTGAAATATGGCTTCCAGCCCGGCGGTACGCGTCCGCGTTACTACACCGATAACAGCGAAGACGCGTTGATCATGTGGACAGAAGCCATCAACACGCCCACCTATCGCGCCCGCCTCACCGAGTTGCGCCGCCAGTTGGTCGTGCGCCTGCAACGCCAAGCGGTGACGGATGAGACGAAAGAGCGCTAACTGCTCGCATAAGCTCGCGCAAAGCCGCAAAGCCGCTATGGGTTGGCACAACTACCGCCGAAAACGTTGCGCCCTTGCGCCGTTGCGTCAAAAAAACCGTCATTGCCCTCCCAAATCAACCAAGGGGGGACGTGCGGGAACCTGGTTCCCGCACGCCCCCCCTTGGTTGGTCATACCCAAAGCACTAATGGGCCGGGTGTGACCAAAAGGCGTAGGAAGGGTGCGCGCGGGAACCTGGTTCCCGCGCATCCTCCCACTGTCCGGCGGGGCGTGGGGCGTAGCCCTACAGGTTTTGGTCGCACCCTAATGGCCCAACGCCGGATGGTTGCGCTGCGAAAAGATCGTGTCTACCGAAATGCCGCTGTGGATGCGCTGGATTACCTCAGCCAGCAGGTGGCTCACGCTCAGCACCGTAAGCTCAGGCCAGCGCTTGTCGGGCGGCAAGGGCAGCGTATCGGTCGTCACCACCTCTTTCAGGCCGCACTTGCTCAGGCGCTCGACCGCGCTTGCGGCGAAAACGGGGTGGACACAGCAGGCGTAAATCTCACGCGCCCCTTCGCGCTGTAACAGTTGCACCACTTCGAGGATCGAGCCGCCAGTGGCAATCTCGTCATCTACAATCACACAGCGCTTGCCCGCCACATCGCCGATCAGGTTCAGCACTTCGGCGGAAGTGTGAAAGCCGTCACGGCGCCCGAAATGTTGCACCCGCCGCTTCTCGGAGATGGCCAGCGGCGCACCGAGCGCCTCGGCAAAGTTGCGCCCGCGCTTGGCAAAGCCCACGTCGGGCGAAACGATGATCATATCGTCCCAACCCTTATCGGCCCAGTAACGCACCAGTAAATTCATTGCCGTCAATTCATCCATCGGGATATTGAAAAAGCCCTGAATCTGTCCGGCATGCAGGTCAATCGTAAGCACCTGATGCGCCCCCGCCGCCTGAATCATATCGGCCAGCAAACGCGCCGTAATCGGTACCCGTGGCTGATCCTTCTTATCCGTGCGTCCGTAGGCAAAGTAGGGAATCACCGCTGTGATGCGCCCGGCTGAAGCCCGCCGACACGCATCAAGCATGATCAGCAACTCCATCACCCGATCACTGAGGTTGGGCGTGGAGAGCGATTGGACGAGAAAGACATCCTTTTCGCGCACGCTTTCGTTCAGCTTAATAAAAATGTTTTCGTTACTAAACTTGACAATGGTGACATCACCCTGCGGGACGCCCACCCGCTCGCAGATTAGGCGCGTCAGATCCGGGTTGCCATTGCCCGAAAAGATGCGCATCTCATCAAAACGACTGCCCACCGTTTGCTCCTTCCAGTGACCGTAAGGTGTACATTCCCCTATTGTACCCTAGACGGGGCGAACCGTTGCCAACAGTGGTGCGGGAACCGGGTTCCCGCACCTCCTCCCTTGATCAACATACGCCCTGCTGGATCATCGCATCGGCGACCTTGACAAAGCCAGCGATGTTGGCGCCGGCAACGTAATTGATAAAGCCGTCTTGCTTGCCGTAGCGCACGCAATTCGCGTGGATATCGCTCATGATGATGCGCAACCGTGCGTCCACCTCGTCGCGCTCCCACGGCATGCGCATCGCATTCTGGGTCATTTCCAGGCCCGAGGTGGCCACGCCGCCGGCGTTGGCGGCCTTGCCCGGCGCATAGAGTATCTGCGCGGCTTGGAATACATTCACTGCTTCGAGCGTCAAGGGCATGTTCGCGCCTTCGGCGACGCAGATAACCCCGTTCTTGACCAGCGCATGTGCGTCGTCGGCATCAAGTTCGTTTTGTGTCGCGCAGGGCAGGGCGATGTCAACCGGCACCACCTTCCACGGCTTGGCACCACCAACATACTCCAACCCAAAGCGCTCGGCGTATGCGGCAACGCGGCCATAGTGGCTGTTCTTGATGTCCATCAGGGCTTTGAGTTTCTCGCGCGTGAAACCGTCTGGATCGATCACGGTACCATGCGAGTCGGAACAGGTGACAACCTTACCGCCGATTTCAATAATTTTTGCGATTGCGTACTGCGCTACATTTCCCGATCCGGAAACCGCGACGCGCCTGCCGCTGAAGGTCATGGCCTGGGTTGCCAACATCTCTTGCGCAAAATAGACAAGGCCATAGCCGGTCGCCTCCGGACGGATCTGGCTGCCGCCAAAGGACATGCCCTTGCCGGTGAACGTACAGGCGGTGTTGTTCGACAACTTCTTCATCATGCCGACCATGAAGCCAACCTCGCGGCCACCCACACCAATGTCGCCCGCTGGCACATCGGTATCGGCGCCGAGGTGGCGATGCAACTCGAACATCAGCGCTTGGCAGAAACGCATCACTTCGCCGCTGCTCTTGCCCTTAGGATCGAAATCGGAGCCACCCTTACCTCCGCCCATTGGCAGCGTCGTCAAGGCGTTCTTGAAAGTCTGCTCAAAAGCGAGAAACTTGAGAATGGAGAGATTGACCGAAGGGTGAAAGCGCATGCCACCTTTGAACGGCCCAATAGCAGAACTGTGCTGGACGCGAAAAGCGCGATTAACCTGGATCTGGCCGTGATCGTCAACCCATGCGACACGGAACTGAATGACGCGCTCTGGCTCCACCAAACGTTCCAGCAATCCAGATTCCGCATAGCACGAATGGGCACTGATGAAACCCCACAGACTACCCATCACCTCCTGCACCGCCTGAAGAAATTCCGGTTGGTGCGGGTCGCGAGCCCTGGCGTAGGCAATGAAATCGGACAGGTTTTTGTACTTCATCGTTCATCCTCTACGAACTGCTCTCGTCGGCTTACCTTCATGCGTATTGGGGCCCGCGCATCCGCCGGAGGGCGTCACTACGCCCCGTCCAGCAAAGCAAGCAACTCCGTGCGCTCCAGACGCCAGCCGGGGGGCAGCGTGCCGGGGGTAATCACGTCATCGCCTTCGGTGGCGAGGTAGAGCGCACCGATACTTGGACGTTGCAGCATCGCGGCGAGCGCCTGGCTGAGACTGAGCGCAATGAGGCGCGGCGAACGGCTGATGCCGCCCCGTTGCGCAAAGGCGAGGGCGGCATCAGCGCTCGAAAAAGCCAAGAGGAGACGCGGACGACGCGACGGTGGGGGTTCACTCGCCCCGCTGCCCGTCAAGCCGCCCTCACTGCTGCGATAGATATAGAGCCGCGTCGGCGCCAAGCCAGCGGCCACCAGACGCGCCCGCACTGCATCCAAGGCCGCTTGCGCCGCCTCACTGCTATAGCCGTGCTGCATGGCCACCTCAATGAAGAGCGGACTCTCGGTGGTCATTAGAATCCTTACGCCAACGCTGCGCGCAACTGCGCCTGCAAAGCATCCCGCTCGCTCGCACTGAGTTGGCCAGGCCGCCACGGGAGCAGCACGTCGTCACCGCCCCAGCGCGGAATGATGTGTACATGGTAGTGGAAGACCGTCTGCCCCGCCGCAGCGCCGTTGTTCTGCACGATATTCATACCTTCGGGCTGCAACACCGTATTGATCGCCCGCGCTACGCGTTGGGTCGTTTGGGCCACCGCCGCTACCAACTCCGGGGGCAGATCGAGCAACCCTGCCAGTTCCTGCTTGCAGATTACCAGCGCATGGCCGTGTGAGGCCGGGTTGATGTCGAGAAAAGCCAACGTCAGGTCATCTTCGTAGATCTTAGCGGCAGGGATTTCACCATGAACAATGCGGGAAAAGATTGAAGCCATTGAAATTCTCCATTGCGTGTGACGTTAGGGAAGCGGATTTTGTTGATTGCCCCGTCGCTTTGTCACCCTGAGCGAAGCGAAGGGTCTCTCTTCGGTCGAAAAGAGATGCTTCGCTGCGCTCAGCATGACAGGCCGCTGGGACACGTAAAAGTTTCCGCTTCCCTTACGTCTTGCGGCGGGGGCTCTGGGGCGGCGAAACCGCCCCAGAAAAACTTCTTTGGTTCTGTTTTGGCGGCTTTGCCGCCAAAACAGAACCAAGAGCAGAGCTTAGAACCTTGCCCCCTGTTCTTCTGTTCAACTGTTTCCTGGTTCTTCCGCATAGCGTCGCCCAAACCAAGCCAAAGCAAGCGCCCCCAGCAGCACCCCAAACCAGAGCGTCGCAAAACGGATCAGGACGGTGGCGCTGGTGGCGGTAGCAGCGCTGATGTTGACCAGCGCCACGAGGAGGCCGACGCTACTCACTTCACTGACGCCCAGGCCGCCCGGCAGAAAACTCACCAGACCAAAGAGCGTACTCGCCGCAAAGATAAAGATCGCTTGGAGCAGCAACAGCGACGAGGGCTCGACACCCAAACCGACCAACACCACAAAGAAGGCGATGCACTCACAGCCCCACGAAACAACACTCATGCCAGTAGCAACCACCAACACACGCCAATCAAGGAGCTCGCGGGTACTCGCATAGACCGTGCGCAAACGCGGGGCCAACGCACGACCCAAGGGCATGCGGGCAATGAAATCGAGCAGAGCGTTGGCCAAAGGTTGCTGCTGGACAATGATAATTCCCGCGATGGTGGCACCCAATAGCAGCACAAAGACCGGGCGGGCGGGCGGGAAGAGCGTCAGCCCCAAGCCCATCAGCAGCAACATCGCCAAACCATCGGTGAGCCGTTCGGCCAGCACAATCGGGGCCGAACGGCTGATCGCCGTACCATTCACCCGCTTGAGCAAATAGGACTTAAACACTTCTCCCAACTTACCGGGCGTCACCGCCATCACCATGCCAGCGGTAAAGATCAAGCCGCTATCAAATGCACTCACACCCTGACCGCACTGCAAACGGCGCAGAAAAAAATCCCACTTCAGACCGCGCAGCAGATAGTTGCAAATAATCAGACCTAGGATAAGCGGAAGGAGCAGCCATGTAAACGCACGCAGATCGCGCATGACCGCCTGAAGATCGCTGAGCAGGCTGATCACCATGATCACGCCGATGCCGAGCAGCAGTGAGGCCAGGATTTTACCCTGAAGAGTTTTGAGTGCCATGAGCAGAAGAGCAGAAGAGCAGAAGAGCAGAAGAACAGAAGAGCAGAAGAGCAGAAGAGCAGGAAAGATGCTCGGCTGCGCTTTTTCAACGCAGCGATTATACTGCCGTAGCGCCTCAGACGCAATGTTAGGTGGTTGCAAAGGCACCTCCGATGGGGATTCGGGGGCGGGGTGGGGCGGGGGCTTGGCTCCCGAAAAATTTCCCCCTTCCGGCGGGGTTGTAGGGATCACAGGCCCCTTAACTTCATGCGCATGGACAGCAGCATTTCCCAAAATTGTAACCTTTTGCCCTAGACACACGTATTATCATAAGAAGGGACGTGGGACTGAGGTTCCCACACATCCTCCCGCAACCCAGCGGGGCGTGCATACGCATAACGTAAACCTCTGGCGGGCCTGCCAGCGAGGGTTCGGGGGCCAGGCTCCCGAAGAATTTTCCCCTTTCGGCGGAGTTTTAGGGGCATGCGGCCCCTTGCGTTCATGCGCATGGGCGCAAGCCCCACGGCTTGTGGTCGCACGCGAAGCGTTTAGCAAGAAGGAACAGAACCATGGGGGGCCTACTCGTTTTTCTCGGCATTGTGGTGGTTGGCTTTCTCGTCGTCGTGATTGGGATCTACAACGGCTTGGTGGGCAAACGTAACCGCGTAGACCAAGCCTTCGCTTCGATTGATGTGATGCTCAAGAAGCGTTACGACCTCGTGCCCAACCTGATTGCCACCGTAGAGCGCTACATGGTGCATGAGCGCGAACTCTTGACCGAAATCACCGAATTGCGCACGCGGGCGATCGCGGGCGATCTGGCACCAGAACAGCGCGTGGCTGCCGAGAATGGCTTCAATGCGGCGATGGGCAAGCTGATGGTGTCGGTCGAGAACTACCCCGATCTCAAGGCCAACACCAACTTTTTGCAACTCCAGCGCAGCTTGAACGAGGTGGAGGAGCAGATCTCTGCTGCACGGCGCGCCTACAACGCCGCCACCACCGAATACAACAACGCTATTCAGATGTTTCCCGGCAACCTGATGGCTGGGCCGATGGGTTTTATGCGCCGCGAACTCTTTGAGGCCTCGATGGCCGAGCGCCAGAATGTGGATGTACGTTCGATGTTTCAGCGTTAGGTAGGTAGGGATGCGAGGGAACCAGGTTCCCTCGCATCCCTACCTAGTACGAAGGGGTATGATATGCAGCAAGCATCCTCAAAAACCGAAAATCTGGCCCAACTCTATGCCGGTGAGTTGCAACCGATTGTCGAGCAACTGGAAGCCAAACGGCAAGAAGCGCGTCGGCGTGCTTTGATGAGCCTTGCGGGTTTGGTGCCGCTCTTTCTTATCCTCATGCTGATCTTTGGAACATTCCTTGACTTTTTTGCTGTTATCATCTTGGGTTTTGCTGGCGTAATTACTTGGCTCGGCATCAATCGTAGTGTGCAACAAAAGTATCGTGAATTCTTCAAGAGTGAAGTGATCGCCCGTTTGGCCCGTCTCGTTGATCCCAGCCTCGTCTACTACCAGGATAGTGGCATTAGCATTGAGGAATTCCGCCGCAGTAATCTCTTTCGCAACCAGATTGACCGCTACCGCGCCGAAGACTTCTTTACCGGACTGATTGGTGCAACGCAGTTTCGTTTTTCTGAAGTTCATGCCGAGTATAAAACCACCAGTACCGACTCGAAGGGGCGCCGTCGTACTCAGTGGCACACCATTTTTCGTGGCATCTTTTTCATTGCCGATTTTAACAAGCATTTTAATGGACGAACCTACGTCTTGCCCGACAATGCCGAGCGCATGCTTGGCGGTATTGGACGCATGTTCCAATCACTCGTAAGCCAAGTAGATCGCCGCCACGGTGAGTTGGTGATGATGGAAGATCCGGAATTTGAGCAGATATTTGCGGTACGCTCCACCGATCAGGTGGAAGCACGCTACATCCTCTCGACCAGCCTGATGCAGCGTCTGACCGAATTTCGCCAACAGTTGAACCAGCCGCTCCATATTGCCTTTATCGATTCACAGATCTATCTTGCGATCTCTACCAGCAAGAATCACTTCGAGCCGCCCTCGATCTGGAGCACCAATGCACTGCTCAGCCATGCCGATATTACAGAATATTTTCAGGATGTACGGATGGCTGAACAGATTGTGGAAGATCTCAATCTAAACCTACGTATCTGGACAAAAAAATAGGCGAGGTTTGCCATGGACTTTTCCCGCTCCACTCCGAACGTAAGCGATCTGTACACCGGTGAGTTACAGCCGATTTTAGAACAGGTTGAACAGAAGCGTCAGCATGCACGCAAGCGTATGCTCATCAGTATCTTCGTGATCATCCCTGCTGCGCTACTGCTCGGCCTCTTATTCATGGCCTTGATCAGCGGGTGGCTGTTGGCGATCTGTCTGATCATCGGGGTTGTAGCCGCGATCTGGTTCAGCAGCGGCGTGCAAAAGGAGTATCGCAACTTCTTCAAGGGTGAAGTAATCACCCGTATTGCCCATCTGGTTGATCCCAGTTTGCGGTACGATCCCTTTGGCGGGATTACCAAAGAGACCTTTCAGCACAGCCAACTCTTTCGCCAACAGATTGACCGCTACAAGGCTGAGGACTACTTCAGCGGGACGCTGGGTGCAACGGCGGTACGTTTCTCGGAGGTGCATGCCGAGTATGAGACCACTTCAACCGATTCTGATGGCGATACCACAACTGAGTGGCATACCATTTTTCAGGGTATCTTCTTTATCGCCGACTTCAACAAAGAATTCAACGGGAGAACCTACATCTTCCCCGACAAGGCCGAACGCATGCTTGGCGGCTTAGGGCGCATGCTGCAATCCTGGGGCAGCCAGATTGATCGCCGCCACGGCGAACTGATCCAGATGGAAGATCCGGAGTTTGAAAAGATCTTTGCAGTACGCGCAACCGACCAGATCGAGGCGCGCTACATCCTCTCGACCAGCCTGATGCAGCGACTGACCGAGTTTAGCCAGCAGTTGGGCAAACCGCTGGCGATTGCTTTTATCGATTCACAGATCTATTTGGCCATCAGTTCAACCAAGGATCACTTTGAGCCTCCCTCACTCTGGCGCGGCGCGGCCATGCTGAGCCAGGAGGATATTGGAGAGTATCTACAAGATGTACGCCTCGCGCAGCAGATTGTGGATGATCTTAATTTAAATTTGCGGATTTGGACGAAGGAGTAATGCCAAATCCTTCTGCATTGGGTGGGGGTTTTCGGGGAGGGCTTCGCCCTCCCCTTCTTTACAACCTGAAATGACACGAATTTGCGCATTCTCATTTTGACACCCTACCCGCCCTACCCGTTGCGTAGCGGTGGGGCTTTGCGGGTCTACCATGTGGCGCGGGGCTTGGCCGAACGCCACGAAGTAACGCTGTTGAGCTTTGCGCCTGATGCGGCGGCGGTGGCAGCTATGGCCCCGCTGCGGGCGTGGTGCCATGTCGTCACGGTGCCGAGCCCGGTACCACGCAGCTTGGCTCAACGCGCCCTGACGACACTGAGCAGCAGTCAGCCCGATATGGCGCTCCGTGGCCAGAGTCGCGCCTACGCCGAGGCCTTGAGTCGTTTGGTGGCTGCCGAGTCTTTCGCGGTGATCCTCGCGGCCAGCATCGAGATGGCGAGCTACCTGTTGCCGCTACACGGTTTGGGACCGCGGCTGGTACTCGATCAGTTCAACGCCGAATATCTGTTACAACGACGCGCCGCGCTGAACGACCTTGCCGCCGCGCTGCGTCTGCGCCCACGCGCCCTTGTCGGCGGCCTCTATTCGCTACTCCAGTGGCGCAAACTGGCGCGCTACGAACGCATGCTGCTGCAACAACTCGACGCCACCACCGTCGTCTCGGAAGAGGATCGGTGCGCCTTGGCCCGCTTGCAGCCCCACGCGGCGCAACGGCTCGTAGTGGTACCCAATGGCGTAGATACCAGCCATGTGCGCCCCGGGGCGGTGCGCGGCAATCGCGGCCACGCCACGCTCGTCTTTACGGGTACGCTCGACTACCGGCCCAACATTGATGCGCTGCGCTGGTTCACCGCCGAGGTACTCCCGCTCATTTGCGCCCGCGAACCCGCCACGCGCCTCTTGATCGTCGGACGCGCCGCTGGTGCTGCGGTGCATAGCTTGGCCAGTGCCACGGTCGAGATCATCGGTGAAGTAGCCGAGGTTGCCCCCTACATTGATGGCGCGGCGGTCTATATTGTGCCCATGCGCATCGGCGGCGGCTCGCGGCTCAAACTGCTGGAGGCACTCGCCATGGAAGCGCCCGTCGTCAGTACGCCGCTAGGCGCCGAGGGCATCCTGGGGCTGCGCGACGGCGAGCACCTCCTCTTGGCCGCACAGCCCCAGGCCTTTGCCGATGCCGTGCTACGCCTCATCGCCGACCCAGCGCTGGGCCAGCAACTAGGTGCCGCTGGCCGCGCCCACGTCGTCGCCGATTACGATTGGCGCAGTATCATGCCCTGTTTTGAACAAATATGGAGAGACTTGGCGCTTGCATAAGCCCTCAGGAGTAAGTTTTAGGGCAGCAGCCCCTCAAGCTACTGCATACGAGCAACATAACATCTCCCACCACCTAGACTTTCCCGAAGGCGCTAGGGAGTTGTGCTAGTTCTTCAGATAAAGAATCTTGAAAGGGAGGGGTTCGGAGGGCGAAGCCCTCCGAACCCCTCCCACCATCTCTTAAGGCCACACGGGAAATGAGACAAAAGGCTGAGGGCCATCCCCTCACTGCTGCCAGACCGGCGTACCATCCGCACGCCGCAGATCGATCCGTTCGCCCGTGGTGACGTTCTCGATCCAGTTGAGTTCCATATGCCCCTCGCCAATGAAACCCTCAAGGGCGATGCTATCGCCGGGGCGCAGCAGGATCTGGCCGTCGCCCCACCACCAGGGTGGCCCCAACATCGCCTCGACGCTCGCGCCGGTGGCGCTGTCGCGGAAGGTGAGCGCGTTGCTGTTTACACTGATCACCGTGCCACGGTAGCTCAACGTCTCCGCTGCTGGCGTCGAGGGTGTCTGTTGGTTGCCTTGGCCTTGACCTTGGCCTTGACCTTGGCCTCGGCCCCAGCCCTGCCCTCCGCCGGGGGAGATGGGGTTGTCGGCGTCGGGCGTGGCACGGAGCCATGGTGGGCCGCCGCCGCCCTGCTGGGTGCCGCGCGGATCGGCGATGCTGGGTGCGGTCGCCTCGAGCGAGCGAATGTAGTCCACGATGGCGCCGATCTCGACGGAGGTGAAACGTTCGCCAAAAGCGGGCATGACGCTGTTGGGGCGGTGGCCGCCCATGGTAATCGCTTCGGTAAGCGCCGCGTCGTCCTTGCGGCTAAGGAACTGCTGGCTGTTGATCGCCGGGCCGATCCCGCCGGTGCCATCTATGCCGTGGCAACTGGTGCATGTCGTGACAAAGAGTTGCTCGCCGAGCGCCAGAATCGCTTGCGGGTCGCTCAGATCAAGTGGCACCGGGGTCGGCATGGTAAGCTCAACACCTTCGGCGGCGAGCGCATCCCAATGCTGCAAAAAGGCAACGAGCGCCGCGATCTCTTCTTGCTCTAGCACCTGCTCCCACGGCGACATCAGCGTTCCCGCTACGCCCATGGTGATCGTGCGCTGCAAGGTTTCCGCGTCTTGCGCCCGCACTTCCGGTGTGTTCAAGGCGACGCCCAGGCTGCTGCCTTCGCCGTTTGCGCCATGGCAGGCGGTACATCTGGTGGCATAGAGCTGAAATCCCTCAGCCCAAAGCTGGCCTTCGGGGCCAAGTTCGGCCACCTGCGCCATCTGCTCGTTACTCACTTCGGGCACGGCCAGCACTGCGGGCAGCATGCCATGCTGGGCTGCCAACTCGCGCACCTCGCCCCAAGCGGCGTAGCGAATCAGCGCCACCAACTGATCAACCTGGTAGGTGGTCAGCATGCCCCCTTCGTCCTGATGCCAGCCCGTCATCGCCGTACCATAGCGGCCACGGGCAATGACCTTAAAGAGATCATCGTAGTCAGCCGCACGCAGCGCCTCACTATCCAACGGCGGTAGCGTGCCAATGCCTTCGCCATTGGCACCATGGCAAACGGCGCAATTCTCGACGTAGATCGCGGCGGCACTGCCCACCGAGGCCACCCGCAGCGCCGCTTGCGCCTCATCAAGACGCGTCGGCTCGCGGGTAGTGTAGACGCCCAAGGCCACAATGAGCAACAACAGGGCCACAAAACCGGCCCAGAGATAGCGTGACATGATTTGTTCCTTTTGGCGGGGGTACGGGGGCATGGCCCCCGAAAAGATTCTTTTTGTTCCGTTTTGGCGGCGAAGCCGCCAAAACGGAACAAAAAAAGAGGGTTTGGGGCTTACCCCACCGCATACTGCCCACAAGCTACCCGTAAACCACCTGATCCACACTAAAGTGGTCACGCCGCTGCGGGCGAGCGGTGTCTACACTGATCTGCCCATCACGCAGCGTGATGGCAAAGGTATCGAGCGGTCGCGGGGCGGGTGGGTTTTCGACAACACCCGCTTGGTCGAAGTGGGAACCGTGGCATGGGCATGTGAAACGATCCTCGGTGGGGTGCCAAGCGACGGCACAGCCCAGGTGGGTGCAGCGGCGGTAGACCGCGAGGAGTCCGCCATCATCCAGACGCACGAGGAAGAAGCGTCCATCCGGGAACTCAGTAACCGAACCAGGCGGAAAGCTCACCAGTTCACCGGCATGCACCACCCCGCCAAACTCGCCCTCAATGGTGCGTGGTGCCAAGAACTGGTAGGTAATTGCGCCACTCTGGAGCAATCCGGCCAGGCCCAACGCCCCCAGACCTAGGCTCAAGAAATCGCGCCGACTTAAGGTGGTGGGTAGATCAGAAGATGTCAAAGTTACCTCCAGTGGGGGGCGCAGCCCCAACGATTTGTAGGAAGGGCGCGCGAGGGAACCTGGTTCCCTCGCCCTCCCCCTGCCCGGCGGGGCGTGGGGCGCAGCCCTACAGGTTTTGGTCGCACCCCAACGATGTTGAGGTAGCCATCCCCGCACCAAAAAAAGAACTTATGGCCACATGAGCACCATATCGGGGCCGCGCAAGAAGACGCCAACCACGGTAAGCACCACGAGGGCGCCGCCAATGAAACTGAAGAGACCTACAAGCGCTTCACTTGGGCGGGCACGCAGGGGGTAGCGCAGCAGCGCATAGATCAGCGCCAGGCCCGCCAGACTCAACGCCAGCGGCAGCACGCCATTGGTGATCAAGGTTGACCATGTCGGCAAGAGGCTCGGCAGATCGAGCCACCACTCGTCAATGACGACCAAACTTGGTGTAATGAGCAAACTGAGCAGGAACCCCACGAGTCCCGCTTCACGCCCCCGCGCCGAGCGCCCGACAATCCCGATAGCCGCCTCGTCACGATCCCAGTAGGGCACCGCCGCCAAACCGAGCATCACGCTCCCGCTGAGCAGCATCGCGGCCAGCGGATGCATGTGCAACAGCAACTCTTGCAAGCCCAAGAAATACCAAGCGGCCTTGGCTGGATTGGGGGGATGGGCGGGGTTGGCCAACTCCTCCAGCGGCGCGGGCACCAGCATCGCAAAGCCCAGCAGCGCCGTGAGCGTAAGCAGCGCCACGCCCAGTTCGATGCCCACCAGATGGGGAATCGTGGTCAGCTTTTCAACCGGCCCCGACGGCGTGGGCAGGGCGATGCCGCCATCTTTGCGCACGCGCCAAAAGTGGTACGAAAGCATCAACATCAGCAGGGCGGGCAACACCGCGACGTGCAGCGCATAGAAATTGCGCAAGGCCGCTTGCCCCACCTCGCGCCCGCCGAGCAGGAAGGTCGCCATGGCCTCGCCCAGCAGCGGCACATAATCGAGCAAGCCCACGCCCACGGTAATCGCCCAGAACGCGAGTTGATCCCAGGGCAGCAGGTAGCCGGTGAAGTTGAAGAAGAGTACCAGCAGCAGCAGAGCCAAGCCAAAGATCCAGTTGCTGCGTCGCGGGCCATAAAAGCCGCCCGTAAAAAAGACCCGCACCAGGTGCAGGGTCACCGTTATGACAAGCAGGTTGCCCGACCAGTGATGAATCGCTCGCAACAACGAACCAAAGGGCACGGCGGTTTCAAGGAACTGGATCGACTGATAGGCGCGCTCGATACTCGCATCGTAGCGGAACATCAGCAGAATCCCGCTCAGCACCAAGATTACCGTTAGCAATGCGGAGATACCACCGAGCCCCCATGTGCGGCGCATCTGTAGGGCAGGGGCGGGCACGCGCGTCGGGTGCAGGTGCAGGATGAGATTGTTGGCGACGGCACGCATCCGTCCGCGCTCATCGTTCGGCAGACGTGGGCGCATGGAATTGACGAAACGGGTAAACCAAGCCATAAGAAGTGCTTCTCTTCAAAGGCGCGACGAGCAACGAAACTGCTCCCTGCCTTGCAGGGTAGCAGCGAGTTATGAAGAACGTATGAAGAGAGTTGGGAGATGTGGTGATACCATAAGAGGAGGGTGCGCGGGAACCTGGTTCCCGCGCACCCTCCTCAAGATACTGCTGGTTTATTCCCCTGGGATCGCGGGCGTCCCGCCCGCGATCCCAGGCCCGTGCATGCATAAACCAGCAGTATCTTGTAAGGAATGGTTTCGCCGCAGTAGCGCAAAAGTCCCGCTGTGGGTTCGCGCCGTATTGTCACCCTGGGTATGAAATGGCCCGCGGGCCAGTGGCCCCGTGAGAAACGCGGGGGCCGCGCCCCTACGCTGGCTTCGACAGGCTCAGCCAACGTAGGGGCGCGGTGCGGCGGCGCGGGGCTTCGGCAAGCTGGCTTCGGCAAGCTGGCTTCGGCAAGCTGGCTTCGGCAAGCTCAGCCACCGCGCCACCGCGCCACCGCGCCGTTTGTTTCTCAGGAGCAGAGCCGAAGGCGCAGCGAAGGGTCTCTCTTCGCTCGAAAAGAGATGCTTCGCTACGCTCCTGAGAAACAAAAGCCTCCGTCATGCTGAGCGCAGCGAAGCATCTCTCCTCACCGACAAGAGACCCTTCGCTGCGCTCAGGGTGACAGAACTTTTGTTTCTCACAGGCCACTGGCCCGTGGGCCATTTCGTACTCAGCATGACAAGCGCAGTAGCGCAACAGGGCGAGTTTTGCTCCATTGCGTTTCGTCCTTTAAGCTATGGGATAGGTTCTTGCGTGGCAACGTACATGTTTTCTGTCCGCCCATGAACCCGCTTGCGGGAGAGGGGCAAGGGGGCGAGCGTCAACGCTCTCTCGTGCGTCGCTCTTCCCAACGGCTCATCAGCGCCTGCTGCTCGGCGCGCAGGCGTTCGCTCACGACGGCAACCATTTCAAGTGCGGCCAGATTGCCTTGGCGTGCTTCATCGAGTGCGATGTCGAGGTAGATAGCCATGGCTCCTAGACCTGCAGCGGTGGCGCTGAGGCGCGCTTCGTGGTTGGCCGCCTGCACCGCCAGGGCGGTGTGGCATGCGATCAGTTCGAGCAAGTTGAGTTGCTTGGGGTTGAAGAGGCGGCTTGCGCTCGTCGTAACCGTCAAGGCCCCAATGGGCCGCGCACCCCAGAGCAGCGGCGCGGCCATGGCGCAGCGGGTGCGTGCGTCATCCTCATACGCGTCCATGCGCATACCGATCCAGCGCTGATCGGTATCAGTCTCGTCAATAATCATGGGCACGCGTTCGCGCAGCACGAGGCTAATCAGGCCGTGGTTGGTCACTTCGCGCGTGCGTTCCGGGCCGGAGAGATGGCCGTCGCTACGCATCAAGACGGGCTGATCAAAGCTCTCATTAGGCAGAATGAGCACCGAGGCGCGTTCGCCGCCGAGCATGGCCGGTACTTCGGTGGCAATCTGGCGGGCAAGCGCCAACGGCTCATTGGGGCCGCGAATCACGGCGCGCCCAAAAGCGAGCAGTTGGTCAATTGTGTCGTTGTGGGTGCGAATATCGCCCGCCCAGTCGCTGAGTTGCGCCTGGAGCGAAGCGTATTCCAGGGCGGCCCCAATGATATGGCCGAGGGCGTTGAGCAGCGCTTGGTCGTCCTCATCGAAAGGACGCTGGCGTTGCGCTTCAATCCGCCCGATCACCTGACGGCCAATGAGGATCGGCCCGCAGAGGCGCTGCGGATCGTCTGAATGGATCGCTTGCACCCCGGCAGGCACATCAATGCGCAATGTCGCAACACGCAACCAGTCGCAGGCCAAGTCGTGCAGGATGGGTAGGGGATCGGGGCGGCGAGCAGCAGCCAAAAAGGCACCATAGCCGAGGAGTGCCTCGCGCAGTCGTGTCGCTCGCGTTGCGGTGGGATTGGATTGTAGGGTCACGCCAATGCCTATGTTCGTATTGGTTTCGCCTGAAAAGCGGATAATTCTATCAGCATACAATAATCTAATCTGCTTGTCACTCCCAAAAAAGTCCCCTTGAGCTTGTAGTTCTATCGTAGATGAATTATTGTTTATTTTATAGAGTGGTCTGGATGGGGGCTTCGCCCCATGTGCATGCTGAAAGGATGTTTTTTCGGGGGCTGCGCCCCCGCGCCCCCGCCGAACGGGGGGATTCTGTGGGGGCCGTGCCCCCACACCCCCGCCGAACGGGGGGGGCCTGCGGGGGCCATGCCCCCGCGCCCCCGTCGAGCGGGGAGATTCTGTGGGGGCGCAGCCCCCACGCCCCCGCCGAACGAGGGGATTCTGTGGGGGCCGTGCCCCCACGCCCCCGCCGGGGGGAGTTTTACGGGGGCCATGCCCCCGCGCCCCCGCCGGGGGGAGTTTTACGGGGGCCATGCCCCCGCGCCCCCGTCGAGCGGGGAGATTCTGTGGGGGCGCAGCC
>RSAS01000486.1 GCA_003934145.1 Candidatus Viridilinea halotolerans
CCGCCTCCCGCCTCCCGCCTCCCGCCTCCCGCCTCTCGGCTTCACACTGTACACGACGCCCGTGCAAGCGTATACTAACAGCAAGCCGCAATGTGAACGCGGCCCGTTAGGGGGATGCAATGAATCCGATGCGGCCCGGCGATCCGCCTGATGCCGAGCATCTGCGCCTGTTGATCGAGAATGCAGCCGACCTAATCTATCGCTATCGGCTTGAACCAGAACCCGGCTTTACCTATGTGAGCCCGGCGGCGAGCGCCATGACGGGTCATAGCCCGGAGGAGTTCTATGCCGATCCGGAGTTGTTTGTCCGGCTCGTGCATCCCAATGATCGCGGCCTGTTCCAAGCGATCTTGGCGGGCAACGTTGCTCCTATGCGTGCCACGTTGCTGCGTTGGGAGCGCAGTGACGGCATTTTGATCTGGACGGAGCATCGCAATCGGGTCGTGCATGACCATTCCGGTAGGCCGGTGGTGGTGGAGGGCATTGCGCGTGATGTGAGTGATCGGCGGCGCACCGAGGAGGCGCTGAGCCAGGCGCTCGAGTCGGAACGTCTGGCGCGTTATGTGGCCGAGGTGCTCCATTCGGCTAACATGGGCCTGACCCATAGCCTTGAGGCGGATCAGGTGATGGCGGCGCTGCTTGAGCATTTGGGGCGCTTGGTGCCCTACGATAGCGCCAATGTGATGTTGCTAGATAGCAACGGTCAGTTGGTTATTCGTGCATCCCGCGGCTACCAGCGTTTTGGGTACCCCGACGGCCCGCCCTTTGAGCCGTTGGTACTAAAAGAAGAGCCGATCCTTGAACCGATTTTGCAACGCCGTCGTAGTTTTTTAATTATGGATACGTTGCTTACCGAGCGCTGGCGCAAACGTCCGGGATTTCTTCATATTCGTAACTGGTTTGGTGTACCACTGATCGCGGGTGAGCAAATCATTGGCCTCTTTTGTCTCGATAAGGCCGAACCCGCCTTCTTTACGCCGGAACATGTCGATCTGGCTGAATTGCTGGCGACGCCTGCGGCGATTGCGGTGCAGAATGCGCGCCTCTTTGCCGAAGTGCGCAGCGGGCGTGAACGCATGCGTGCCCTCTCGGAGCGCCTCGTGGCGGTGCAAGAGACGGAACGCGCCCATTTGGCGCGTGAACTGCACGATGAGATTGGTCAGATGTTGACCAGCCTGAGCCTAGCGCTCACGGTGAACGAGCGCATGCCAGCCGATATGCTGCGCGAACGCATTTCCCAAGTGCAACGCCAAGTCAACCAGTTGACGTCACAGGTGCGCACGCTTTCGCTCAACCTGCGTCCCGCGATGCTCGACGATTTGGGCCTGCTGCCGGCGCTGATTTGGTTTACGCGGCGTTACGCCGACCAGACCGGCATCCAAGTGCAGTTTCAACATGCCGGACTTGATGGCGTACTCACACCAGCAATTGGGGCTACCGCATATCGTGTAGTGCAGGAGAGCTTGACCAACATTGCCCGCCATGCCCAAGTGCGCCATGCGCGCGTTCAGGTCTGGACAACCGATAGGATTCTGGCCGTCCAAGTTGTGGATGAGGGGTGCGGGTTTGAGGTAGAGCAAGCCCTGACCTCCTACAGTTCAAGCGGTCTTGCTGGCATGCAAGAGCGCGTGCGCCTCGCTGGGGGCGAATTGAGCGTCACATCGGCACCGGACGAAGGCACGCGCATCCTAGCCGAATTGCCCTTGGGCGGCGGAGAGGAGTAGCCATGAGCCCTTTAACCATTGTGCTCGCCGACGACCATGCGGTGGTTCGTTCCGGGTTGCGGGCGCTCTTGGAGAGTGAGTTGGAGTGTGCGGTGGTTGGCGAAGCGGGCAACGGCCCGGAGGCGCTCTCGCTGGTAGAGCGTCTGCAGCCGATGTTGCTGGTGGTGGATCTGATGATGCCCGGCCTGAGCGGCCTAGAGGTGGCACGCCAAGCGCGGCAAACTGCCCCCCAGACCAAGATCGTGATTCTCTCGATGCACGCCGATGAATCCTATGTGCGCGAGGCGTTGCGTATCGGGGTGACGGCCTATGTCTTAAAAGAGGCCATGTCGAACGATTTTGTCTATGCGCTACAACAAGCAGCAGCGGGGCGGCGCTACCTCAGCCCGCCCCTCTCCGAAAAGGCGCTCGATGCCTACGTAAGCCAGACGGCTGAATCGACGCTGGATCTCTACGAGACACTGACGGCGCGCGAACGCGAAATTCTCTACCTTGCGGCCCAAGGCATGACCAGCGCCGAAATTGCGGAGCGGCTCATGATTGGCGTGCGCACGGTAGACACCCACCGCGCCAGTATGATGCGTAAGCTCGGCTTGCATACCCCCCTCGACCTGATCCGCTATGCGGTGCGGCGGGGCATTGTGAGCCTTGATAGCTAACATCCGCATGCCTACATAGAGATTTTCCGTAGTGTTACGGAGTGTGCCCTAGCGCGGACTTTGCTATGCTAAGCACATAAGCGGTGAGGTAGTGGCAACGAAGCCACCGCCTCATCCGCCAAGCTTGGTAGCTCTTGGCGGAATGGCCGCCGATGATGAGGGCAAAGGAGGCTGGCCATGTCCGTAATGCAGCGTTCATATCACACAACATCGGGACACACCCATAACAATGATCGCCTTGAAGGCGTATATAAAGTCACTGAAGCGTTTCGTTCCATCGCGATGGCTTGGGAATCGATTGCCGTTGGCTCGTGGAGCCCGGCAACGATCCAGAGTTTTGCCGCCCTGGCGCGACGCGTAGCCCTCGACCTTTCGACGCTTGGCTGTGGCGCCCTCGACAAAGGGGTGGTTGACTTGGTGTTGGCGCTCGACACCATCACCGTGACGGGCAACGTGGGTGAGGCGCAATTGCGGCGGGTTGATCAGGCCTTGGCAAGCTTGCGGGCGATTACCACGCAGCGCCTCTTGGCGATGGATCTCGCCACGGTGGGTTTCTCCGGTGGTGAAGCGCCGATGGTGATGCACGAGAGTTGCCCGCGCTGCGCGGCGAGTGGCGTTTGTACGATTAGCCGCGGACGATGTAAAGAGCGCGAGCGCGAAGCGGGGTTCTGATCGCCAAGTATGCGATTTTGTTATACCGGGGGGCCATTGGCCCCCCGGTTTGGTTTTTGTGGGGTTTGCCCTCCATTCTATGACTGTGGTACACTGAGCAGAGCGTCATTCCGTTTTTGTTGGAGGCATGCGTGGCCGACGATGCACAGCAACAACCACCGGAACAGCAACCTGCGCAGGGTGTAAAAATCAGTCGCGATACGCTGCTGTTGCTCGGTGCACTCATGTTCCTCATTTTGGCGGTGGCGCTGACCTTTATGTTTACGCCTGGGGCGATGCCGCCATCGGAGCCGACCGCAGTGGCTGATGCGCCGACGCCCACATCAACGGCTGAAGGTGGCTACCCTGCCCCTGATGACGCTACCCCCACCCCTACCGGTACGCCTGACGCCTATCCTGGGCCAGGTCTTTTGCCGACGGGCGATCCCAGTCTTGAACCGTCGCCTACCAACACAACGGCTGAGGCGCTGCTGGCGACGAGTGGGGTGCTCACACCTACACTGGCGCCGACCTTGAGCAATGGCTACCCTGAGCCGGTTGGTGAGGGCACGCCGCCGTCGCTGCCGACGTTTGATCCGACAACAGCCGCGCCAATGTCAACGCTCCAGCCGTTGCCGACCGCCGCCCCGCCGACGACCGCCCCGCCCCCAACGACCGCCCCGCCCCCAACGACCGCCCCGCCCCCAACGACCGCCCCGCCGCCGACGCCGACGCTTGATGAGCGCAGCGCGGCTGATGCGCCAGGCGACGATGAGATCACGCCGACACCAACACTTGAGCCACTTGAGCCGCTTGAGCCGCTTGAGCCAGCCCCACTTCCGGCTGATGTCATTGAGGGCAATGTGCGCTGGAATATTGGCGATAGTCCGATTATTTTGGAGCAGGATGTTCAGATCATCCCGGGGGCACAACTCCTGATTGAACCTGGGGTAGAGGTGCAACTCAGCCCTGGAGTTTCGATCTATGTGGATGGCGGACGTCTCTTGGCGATGGGGCTACCCGATCGTCCGGTGCGTTTTGTAGGCACAACGCCCGCACGTTGGAGTGGTATTTTTGGCCGTCCCAATAGTTTTATCGTCTTTGAACATAGCGAAATCCGTGGCGGTGGCCTTGGGGGGACAGTGATGGCGGTGGAGCGCAGCGAACTGGTGATGCGCGCTAGCCTGATTCAGGATAATGGCGGTGCCATCCTGCTCCATGATACGCGTCTTGAGATGCGTAACAGTGAAGTGAGTGGCAACGATATGCCCTTTGGCCCGGCGCTGGAGGCGAGTTATGGGCGGGGCAATTTTGTGACGCTCACGGGCAATCGTTTCGCGGGCAATCGCATCGCCGAGGGTGCGCCCCAGGTGCGCATCAGCAACGCAAGCACCTACGACACCGTGAATCTGGCGCTAGAGGGCAACCTGATCCGTGGCGGTTCGCCCAATCTGCAGCTCATGACCAACGGCCCGTTGCGGGGCGAAATCCTCTGCAATAGCTTGGTCGGCGATAACCAGGGTTTTGGCTTGCGCACCCGCACGCCCCAAGTTGCGCCGAATGGCTTGGCCCCAATGGTGCTGCGCGTCGAAAATAATCTGATTGACGAACACATCCCGCCGATTATTCCGGTCTACCTAGAGTATGGCTTGGGGCGTGGGGCCACAAGCGAGATTATGCTCGATATGCGCAACAACTGGTGGGGCGACCGTTCCGGTCCCTACGACCCCGAAGCTAATCAGTTAGGCCGTGGTGATTCGGTGGGCGTGAATATTACCTATGCACCCTGGCTTAGTGCGCCGCCGCCGTGTGCGCCGCCACGGTAGTACTTCCCTGATATGCCCTCATTCATCCGCCGCTACGTAGCGGCGCTCTTTTTTCTTGTCCTCACCCTTGCCCTGCTCCAATGGGGGCTGCCCGCAGCGGGTGTGCCCGCCTATCTCCTCCCGACCCCCTGGCAGGTTGCGCAGAGTCTCGTGGCGCGGCGGGCCGAATTGCTTGGGCATGCGCTCTTTACGGCAGCGGCAGTCGGCTTGGGGTTGACGCTGGGTGCGCTCGGCGGGTTGGCCCTCGCCATTACTTTTGTGCTGCTGCGCCTCCTTGAAGACGCGCTCTACCCCTGGGTTTTAGTCTCGCAAGCCATTCCTGCTGCCGCACTTGCCCCTCTTTTTACCATCTGGTTTGGTGACGGCTTGGCCCCGCGGGTGGCGATGGCTGCGCTCTTCGCCTTCTTCCCGGTGTTGGTTAGCGCGGCGCGCGGATTACGCCAAGTCACGCCCGAAGAGTTGGCGCTCATGCGCGCCTGGGGCGCGAATCGCTGGGCTATTTTGTGGAAACTGCGCTGGCCAGCGGCGCTCCCCGCCATCTTTGCCGGGCTGCGTGTTGCCGCAGCCCTTGCTGTCGTTGGCGTTATTGTCAGCGAGTTGGCGGGCAGCGGACGCGGCTTGGGCTTCGTGATCAGCGTAGCGACCTACCGCCTCCACATGGATCGCGTCTTCGCCGCTGTCGTTCTCGCCGCCGGGCTCAGCCTCAGCCTCCATGCCATCTTGTGGTACGCCGAGCGGCGTATCGTCTTTTGGCAGCGCCAAGGATGATAAAGGGCAGTAGCGCAAAAGTAACGCTGTCACGCGGCTCTTGTCACCCTGAGTACTAAATGGCCCGCGGGCCAGTGGCCCGTGAGAAACAAGAATTCTGTCACCCTGAGCGCAGCGAAGGGTCTCTTTTCGGTCGAAAAGAGATGCTTCGCTGCGCTCAGCATGACAAGCGCCACAGCGTTACTTTTGCTCCATTGCGATAAGGGTGTGCGGGAACTTGGTTCCCGCACACCCCTCCCCTACCCAAAAAACTCACGCAATGCGTTATGCAGTGCCTCCGGCTGCTCGATCATGGGCATGTGGCCGCAGGCATCGAGTATCAGCAGCTCGCTGCCGGGGATGCGCATGTAGGCCGCTTTGGCTTCGGCAAGGCGGACGATGCGATCTTCGCGGCCAGCGATGCAGAGCGTGGGGATGCTGATTTCGCTAAGGGCGGCATGGAGCGCCGCTTCCCCTGGCATGGTCAGCCAGGTCATGTAGGCGCGGGCATCGGCGGTGGCGAGGTCGGCGAGGTAGTGCAGCCAGAGTTCGATGTCGCTGGGCTGGGTGTAGAGCAGTGCGGCGCTCATGCTGCGCTCCATCGGCGGGCTCTGCATGAAGGCGCGATTGAAGGGCTGCCACACGTCTACTAGGGGGCGGGCCATGCCGACGGAGATGTCGAAGGGCAGGCGCGCCAAACTCATGGCCAAGAGATCGGGGGCGAAGTCGCGGATGCCGAAGCCGATGAGGGCGAGGCGGCTTACGCGGCGGTGTTGCTGGCCGGCGACGAGTGCGGCGACGGCGGCGCCGAGGCCGTGACCGAGCAGATCGAAGCGTTCAAGGCCGAGCGTAGCGACAAAAGCGCGCAACTCGTCGGCGAGGGCATTGAGCGTAGGAATGGTCAGGCGGGCGGGCGTTGCCCCGGCACCGGGCAGGTCGAGCAGGTAGAGTTTGCGTTGCGGGGCCAGCGTTGCGGCTACATTGGCCCAGATGCGCACTGTAGCACCCCAGCCGTGGAGCATGATCAAGGGGTGGCCACCATCCACGCCGCCGCTGAGGTAGCTCAATGCGCCGGCGGGCGTGGCGATCTGGGTGCGCACCAGAGGGGCCACGGCAGGCGTTGGGGGTGGTGGTGGCGGTGGGGCTTCGGGCGGGGTGGCAGTGGTCGAGAGGCGCAAACCGCGCCCACGGCGGGCGGGTGTTGTTTGTGGGGCTGCTGCGGGTTCGGCAGGGGCTTGCGCTTCGGCGGCGGCCCCTTCCGTCGAGAGGCGCAAGCCGCGCCCACGGCGGATCGCTGGTTTCTGTTCGGGGTCTTTATTTTCATTGGGCATAACGCGCCTCCAACTCGCTGGCGAGAGCAGCATATGCCAAAGCGCCGGCGCTCTGCGCGGCGTAGGTGCCAATGGGGGTGCCGCTGGTGGGTGCCTCGGCCAGCTTGATATTCATCGGAATGACTGTGTCAAAGACCAATTCGCCGTAATGTTCGCGCACCTGTTTTTCGATCTGAACACTCAGGTTGGTGCGACGGTCGGCGAGGGTGCAGATAATGCCGCCAATGTTGAGTGTGGGGTGAATTTCACGCACCATTTCAATCGTTTGTTCGAGTTGGGGCATGGCTTGCAGCGCATAGGCATGCAGTTGCATGGGCACAAGTACCGCATCGGCGACGGCGAGGGCGTTGAGCGAGAAGATACCCAGGCTGGGCGGCGGATCGATCAGGACGTAGTCGTAGCGTTCGCGGGTCTGGCGCAGCGCTTTGCGCAGCAGCAGTTCGCGCCCCACCTTGCCCGCCAACTCCAACTCGGCGCCGGCCAATTCGAGCGCCGAAGGGATGAGATCTACGCCGTGCGCGGTCGTCATCACCGCAAAATCGGCCCCGCCTTCAGGATTGAGCAGCACTTCGTAGATACCGTACGCAATCGCGGTGGGATCAACGCCCAAGCCTTG
>RSAS01000969.1 GCA_003934145.1 Candidatus Viridilinea halotolerans
CCCCCCCCCCCGAACCCCTCCCTTTCAAGATTCTTTATCTGAAGAACCATAGGCATCTCCCAATTTGACAAGCCAGTAGAGCAATGGTACAATGCCCAGCGTTGTTAGGGCGTATAGCTCAGCCGGTTAGAGCGCGATCCTGATAAGATCGAGGTCGGTGGTTCGAGTCCACCTACGCCCACCAACACCATGCAGGATGTGACACGCGAAGTTTGTGCTTCTGCTTGTTGCATCCTCTGTTTTTGCGGGGCGATAGCTTAGTTGGGAGAGCGCCTGCTTTGCAAGCAGGAGGTCAGGGGTTCGATCCCCCTTCGCTCCACCAGGACAGGACGCGGAATCTCAGCAATGAGGTTCCGCGTTTTGGTGTAACCAGGGGTTACAATAGGGGTTACCATGTTTTTACTCGCTCCTTGTGATAATCGCGGCGACGGCAGCAGCGACCGCTTGCCTGCGACCATGAACCCAGTGGGGGAGGTGTGGAGGGCTACGCCCTCCGCACCTCCCCCACAAACTGTAAAACCGATCGCCGCAAGGCCAAGCCTTCCCTTAAAGCATTGACGTGTGTAATAATACAATGGAGCTTTTCCTTACCTAAACCTTCGTAGCAAACCAATGACTCGTAGCTTGCGCCTCGCGCTGACCCTGTTCATGCTCGCGTTGAGCCTCATTCCGGCATTGAGTGTGGCGATGGTCTTCAGTCTGGGAATCTTTCAGAAAGAGCGTGATCTCGCGCTCGATCTGCAGCGCCAGAGTAGCGAACGGGCGCAAGATCTGCTCTTGGGCTACCTAGACGGAGTGCAGGCTGAGTTGAATGCGTTGGCCATGAATCGCCAGTTGCGCGCTGAGGTGCGCACGGAGCGCGAGGCACTCTTGCGCCAAACAGTCTTCTACCGGGGCAACTTCGATGAGTTGATCTACCTTAGTATGCTCGGTGGTGAACAGGCCTACGTGACCCGTTTAGGCGTGACGACAGAGCGCACTCCGCGCAATCTGAGCGACAACCCGCTCTTTTTTGAGCCGATTCGCACTGGGCGCATCTACTACCATGGCGTAGAGCGCAGTGTACTCAATGGCGAACCGCTGTTGGTGCTGAGTCTGCCGACGTTGAGCACAATCACGAGTCATGCCAATGGGGTGCTGGTGGCGCGGGTGCGCTTAGGGCGGGTGTTGAACCAGATTACGCGCCTGCCCCTCGGCGAACGGGGCGCAATCATGCTCAGCGACGACGCCGGGCAGATTATTGCCCATCCCAACCCTGATTTGCTGGGCAGTGTTGCGCCGCTACCACCAGCGGATGGCTTGGCGGTCAATGCCTTTGGCGAACGCATTCTCCAAGTGCGCTACCCCATTAGCATGGGGCCGATCAAGCTCTTCGTGCGCACCGAGTTGCCACTGGAAGAGGCCGATGCCAATCTGCGCGAGGCTCTCGTTACCGCGACAGTGCTCTTGCTCATTCTCACGCTGGCGATTGCCGTTCTCTGCATCCTCATCGCCCGCCGCATCACCCAGCCAGTAGTGGATCTCGCCGCTGCCGCCCGACGGCTCAGTGCGGGTGAACTGGAGCTTGCCGTCGCGGTGACGCGCCGCGATGAACTGGGCGAATTACAGACCACCTTTAACCAGATGGTGAGTAACCTGCGTGGGCAACGGGTTGCGCTTGAAGCCCGCACCGATGAACTCCAAGCCAGCGTAGAACGTCAGCAAGCCCTGCTCGATACGGTGGCTCGTCTTTCGATTCCGCTGCTACCAGTGTGGGAAGGGGTGGTGGTGCTGCCACTGGTGGGCCATGTGGACGAAGCGCGTGGTGCCGATCTGCTTGCCGCCTTGATGCAGGGCGTGGTGGAACGGCGCGCCCGCGTGGTGATTCTCGACATCACCGGGCTGAGTAGCCTTGATGATACGGTGCTGCATACGCTCATCCAAGCGGCCCAAGCGATCAAGTTGTTGGGCGCCCATGCCGTGCTGGCGGGCATTTCAGCCGACGCGGCCCAGTATGTCGTAGCGAGCGGCGTGGAACTTAAGGGGCTTGCCTGTTACCGCGATCTCGCGAGTGCAACGACAGCAGCCATTGGCGACTTGGGGCGGTCAAGCCGTGTCTGAACAGGTTTGCGGCAGAGGCTTCGCCTCTACCGCAAACCTGTTTGTACGCCGTCCGGCGGGGGTGCGGGGGAGGCGAAGCCTCCCCCGCAAACCTATTTTTTAGTCCGGTTCGGCGGCTTCGCCGCCAAACCGGACTAAAAAATAGGTTGTACGAGAACCTGGTTCTCCCACATCCCCCTAGCAGCAGCGACGCCGCCTAAGCAGCCAGAGCAGCGCGGCAGTGCCACCCACCCACAGACTCCCTTGGAGGATCGGGGAAGGCAGCAGGGCGGTGAGAGGAACAGGGGCGCGCTCGCTAGCCACCACACTGCTTGGCGGAAGGACGCCAAGGATACGCGCTAGGTTGTCGAGAGTTGGCCCGATCTGGCTCTGCTCGCGACGCCCAAACTCATCGTGGACAAGGCTGAAGGGGAAGAAACTCGGCAAAACAAAGGGCAGCGCTACGCCATTTTCGATGCGGGTACCCGCATGGTCGGGCAGCATGCTAAACATCCAGATCTGAGCCCCTTGCGGCGCAAAGGGCGTCCCCACGCGCCACGCAAAGCGGAAGGGCGGCTCCCAAATGACGGTACGGTTTGTGCTCACATAGCGGATTCCCTGCAACTCTTGCTTGGCCAAAAAGGTTGATCCGACCCCCATCGGCCCATCACCCACTACTTCTACCGAGCGCACATGGCCACTCCCCGCCAACTGCGGATGGCGCATCGGATCGCTCACAACCTCCCAGACCGCCTCCATCGGGGCCGCAATGACCCCGCTCACCGAAGCTCCTAGATAGCGAAACATGATTGTTTTCTGCTCCTTAGGGATGGTTTCGCCTTGCGGCGATCTGCTTTACAGTTTGTGGGGAGGTGGGGAGGGCGTGCCCTCCACACCTCCCCCACTGGGATAGTGAGGGTTTTGCGGGGGCCATGCCCCCGCGCCCCCAGCGCAGCAGCGGCAAACTGTAAAGTGGCTTCGCCGCCAAAAGGTAACAAAAAAGTTATTAGGGATGGTTCTGTCCTATTTTACCATTGTAAAGCCAAAGGGGGAGACAGCGGGTGCTGGCCTTCCAGCGCATCCCCAGCCCCCCCCCTACTCATTCGTCTCCACGGAAGCAGTCGGTTCGGGTGCCGGCACTAGCGTGGCTTCGGGCACCGGCGTTGGCTCTGGTGCTGGCACCACTTCAGGCAAAGGCGTCACTTCGAGCGTCGCTTCGGGCGGGGGTGTCGCTTCCGTTGGCTGCTCTGTCGCGGTTGGCACCGCAGTAGGGGGGGGCGGACTGCGCAAGACCACCTCGACCGTCGGAGTTTCACCACTCAAACTGATGCCTGGAGGCAGGTTGACCTGGATGGCGAGCGTGTAACTGCCTGGCCCAAGGCCACTGACCTCCACCTGTGCCTGCAACACACTCTGGCTGAGGGCGTCAAGGACGGCGCTACTGCCCGTCAGGGTGAGATTAACTACGCTAGGATTGAAAGTTGCTGTCAGGCCGGGGGCAATACCTACCACCTGTACCTGCGCAGGCAGCATCACCTGGAAGGCGCGTTCGATAGGCGCAATCGCCACGGTAACGGTGACGGTATCAGGTTCGCCACTGCGGGGCGATGTTCCATCGGGAAAAATGAGTTCCAGCGCGAAGCTCAGATCTTGGCGCGCTCCGCTTAGATCAAGGCTTGCGGTAGTGACAACATCCACCGCATCAAGCGGCCCGGAGCTACCAGCGAGGGTGATCAGAGGCGGGGTGACCTGCACAGAGCGCACTTCAAAACCAGGGGCGGGCAGGCCCACAATCTGCGGTGCCACCGGCACCAACTTAAGACCAACCACGGGATTGATCGGCACCTGCACCGTCACCGTCGCCGGATCGATGCGTATCCCCTCCACGGGCTGCCCCGCCGCATCAAGGGCGGTCAGCGACAGGGGAGCAACGTAGGTGGCGCGCAACTGATCGACATTCACCAGCGCATGCGCCTCGCTCACAAGCAGGACGCGGTTCAACGGGCCATGGACACGCACCGTCTGAATGGGCTGGCCAGCCGAACTGACGCGCGGTTCGCTCCGTTCAAAGCTAAAGGGCAAGTTGCCCTGAATCTCGACGCGCACCGGAATCTCGGCGCTACTCAGTTGCTCAAGGCGCAGCGGCACTTGCGCCGGTTCAACCCCGCCGGTAGCAACGTTGATCGCAATATTACTGCGCGTCGCCTCAACATTGAGCGGCACAATATGTTCCCCCGGCCCCAAGCCGTTGAGATTGGCCACCACGCGCAAGTCCACACGACGCAGCGTCGCCAACTGGCGCTGATCGGTGCGCAGCGTGATGTCAATATTTGGAAAGACCTGCGTGGGCAACCCGCTGCCATCCACGATCACCAGATCATCATCAAGACCCACAACCTGCAGCGGCATCTCAGGAAACGTAACGCTCTCTTCGGGATTTTGGCTGAAAGAGACAAAGGCCCAGAGCGCAAAACTCAAACCAAAGGCCAGAGCCAAACGCAACAGCGTGGCACGCAAATTCTTCATCAAAGACTCACTTAGCAGCGGCTTCATCCAGCGAAATACGCAGCAGATCGGCCAACATGGTACGCAGGCGCGCTTCGGTCAAATAGCTGACCATGCGCCCATCCTGCACCACCGAGATCGCCCCCGTCTCTTCCGAGACGACCAAGGCAATCGCATCGCTCTGCTCGCTAATCCCCTTTGCCGCCCGATGGCGCGTACCATAACGCCGTGGGCCAACGACATCCTCGCTGAGCGGCAGCACCACATTGGCCGCCAGAATGCGATTACCGCGCACAATTACCGCCATATCGTGTAACGGCGAATTGGGGTAGAAGATATTCATGAGCAATGGCATCGAGACGCGCGAATCGAGGATAACGCCACGATCAGCATACTCCTGCAACTTGCTCATCCGTTCAATCACAATCAGCGCCCCGACCCCCTGCTGCGAAAGTTGTTGGGCGGTACGCGCCAAGGTATTGATCGTCTCGATGATCTCGGAGCGATTCAGCCCGGCCATGGGGCGGGTCAAGATCTCCGACGAGCGTCCAAGGGATTCGAGCGCCCGCCGCAACTCAGGTTGAAAGAGCACCGGCACACCCACAATCAGGGCGGGCGTAATGATCGTCGTCAGCAGCCAAGCCAACGTTGTCAACTGCTCACCGGCCACGGCACCGACGAAGATCGCCAGCACCAACAGGATGCCGACGCCCCGCAGGAGCTGCACCGCACGGGTGCCACGGATTACGCCGAGCAGCCAGAAGAAGAGCAGGGCAACAATGACAATATCGAGAATGACAAAGGGCGACGTCAGCGGATTGAGCCGCGCCCAGAGGCGGGTAAGATCCATAGTACCAGCTATAAGTGACGAGTGACGAGTGACGAGTGACGAGTGACGAGTGACGAGTGACGAGCATGCTAAAGCGCATACCCTTTCCGGCGGGGGGTTGGGGGCGGCGGCGCCGCCCCCCAACTTCATTTTTTCTTCCGTTTTGGCGGCTTTGCCGCCAAAACGGAAGAAAAAATGAAGTTGGGGGCGTAGCCCCAAGAGCGGGTTTTAGGGCAGTAGCCCTACCGATCCAGCGCAGCCTCCAAGCGATAGGCCGCGCCCCGCTCGGCTGAGCCGAAGGTCTTTACCTGCAGGTAGAGCCGCCCGCTATTGCGTGCCTCATGGGTGATGCGTGAGGCTAAACTAAAACTGTCGCTATCCTCGGCATCGTCATTGTAAGCCAACTCTTCGCCCCGCTCATCGTAGAGCGTCAGCACCGTATCAAGGCCATCATCCAGATCTAGCGTCGCGAAACGATACGTGCGACCCGCTTCGACCTCCACCATCACCCAGTCCTCATCGCTGGCATTATGGAAAGTACGATCCTGAATTTCACCAATCTGAATGCTACTCGCCTCCTCCTGGCGATCGTCGGGCTCGTAGGCATCGAGCTCAGCGGGGGCGGCCTCCACCATCTGGAGGCGGTAGCCCAAACCGGGTTGATCCACCCGATAGGCCGCTACCTGCAGGTAGAGCCGTTCTGTGTTTGCAGCTTCGTAGTAGATACGCGAAGCCAAACTCTGGTAGTCGTCGTTGGAGTCCAACTCTTCGCCCTGCGCATCGTAGAGCGTCAGCACCGTATCGATGCCATCGGCGAGATCCAGCGTCTCGAACTGATAGGTCAGCCCGGCGGTCACCTCCACAAAGACCCAATCTTCATCCTGAGGGGTATGGAAGGTGCGTTCCTGCACCTCATTCAGTGCTAACGCCTTGGCCTCGGCTTGGCTATTATCAGGCTCATAGGCATCGGGAGCGGGAGGTTCCGCCTCCACGACGCGCAGCTTATAACCCAAACCCGGTTCGCCGCCGCGATAGGCAGACACCTGCAGGTAGAGCCGTTCGTCGTTTTCGGCTTGGTAATAGATACGCGAGGCCCATGCGCTACCAAAGTCATCGTTATAGGCCAATTCGTCACCGCGCTCATTGTAGAGCGTGAGCACAGTATCGGCACCATCATCCAGATCGAAGGTCTCGAAATGGTAGGCCGTACCCGTCGTGACCATCACCGCGACCCAGTCTTCATCCTGGGGATAGTGGAAGGTACGCTGTTGCTCTTCACCCACCGTGATCGCCTGAGCCTCGGCTTGGCTATTATCGGGTTCATAGGCATCCGGGGCCACTGGCTCCATCTCTAGAACGCGCAGCTTATAGCCTAAGCCGGGCGCATCAATTGAATAGGCGGTCACTTGCAGATAGAGGAGTCCATCATCCTCGACCTGATGGTAGATACGCGAAGCCCAGCCATCATCATCATCGTTATAGGCCAACTCGTTGCCCTGCTCGTCGTAGAGCGTGAGGATGGTATCGGCGCCATCATCAAGGTCGAAGGTCTCGAAGACATACATCTGATCAGCCTGCACCGCAACCTCAACCCAATCCTCATCATACTCATAGCCAAAGGTGCGCTCCTGCACCTCACCGATGCGGATGGGGTTGGCCTGACTGCGGCGATCATCCGGCTCATAGGCATCATCATCAGCGCCACCCTGTGCGGGCGGGCGCTCGGCTGCCCCTTCCACCGACTCTTGGGCGATGGCAGTGCGCGCCGTGGCCGGCTTGGCCCCCGCCTCACCCGAACCGCGCTCGCGCGTTGGCCGCGGCGCAGCCGCTCCAGGCTCGATTTCGACGACGGGTGCGGGCACGCCCTCAGGGACAGGTGCCAGCGGCGTAATGGTCGGCTCAGGCGTGAAGGTCGGCAGGCTGGCACTACTCTGACCACATGCGGCAAGTAGGCTAACGGCGAACAAAGTCACCACGGCGAGCTTGAGGCCTCGCCAGCGTCGCTGCTGCGCGGATTGCATGGTCGGTTTCCTTATTCTGATGCGGTGGAGCAACGAATCGGTTGTGCGAAAGGGGAAATTTTCGGGGGCCATGCCCCAATACCTTTCAAATAAGGGAGAGCATAGACCTCAC
>RSAS01000743.1 GCA_003934145.1 Candidatus Viridilinea halotolerans
GTACGGGGGAGGCGAAGCCTCCCCCGAAGAACTTCCTTCCTTCCGTTTTGGCGGCGCAGCCGCCAAAACGGAAGAAAAAAGAGACAAGGAGAGACAGGATGTTGACGCAACTGACATGGCAACTCGAAGGCTTGTTCGGGCTCATTTTTCCCGAAAAGTGTGTGGTGTGTGGTTGGGCGGGGGGGCTGATCTGTAAGCCCTGTCGCAGTCGTTTGGAACCCTATCCTTTGGCCCCGACACCCGTGGGCTTGGATGGCATGTGCGTGGCGTGGCTCTATGATCGTGAAATACGCAATACCATTCACGCCCTAAAATATCGGCGGCAGCGACGGGTGGCCTTTGCGCTGGCTGATGCGCTGGCTGATGTGGTAGAACCGCCGCCCGGCGAGGCGCTGATTCCGGTGCCGCTCCATCCGCGCCGTCTGGCCGAACGCGGCTTTAACCAAGCCGAAGAGTTGGCGCGGCGCTTGGCCTGGCGCTGGCGGCTGCCCGTGCGCGCCGACGGTCTCGTGCGCGCCCGCGAGACGGGCCATCAGGCGCAGTTGGGTCAGCAGGAGCGTCAGAGTAATGTGAAGGGGGCTTTTGTTTGGCAGGCGCAACGCCCGCCGCCTGCCCGTGTCTTGCTCGTGGATGATGTACTCACCACCGGGGCGACGTTGATTGCTTGCGCTGATGCGCTGCGTGCCGTGGGCACCCGTGACGTGCATGCCGTCGCTTTGGCGCGTAGCCTGGCGCCCCAAGCCCGTATGCTACAATAACGGAGTAGAGGGAACCCAAGTTTCCCTCTACCCCGTTGGGAAAAAATGAGCCTTCATGCTACGCTTTTGGGGTAGGGTCACGTCAAAGTCGTTGGGGCTGCACCCCAAACCCTCTTTTTTCTTTCGTTTTGGCGGCTTCGCCGCCAAAACGAAAGAAAAAAAGTTCTTCGGGGGAGGCGAAGCCTCCCCCGAACCCCCGTAGCCCTAGGCGGCTATGCCGCCCGCACGCAACAAGTAAGATACAAGAGCGCGGGAACCATCGTTCCCGCGCACACCTTTTCCGCACTGGCGGCGAAGCCGCCTCCAAGCCCCCACCGGAGAAACAAAGATGTTCGATAGCAAAGATTCGATCACGGCAGCGCAGCAACAATGGGAACAGGCGTGCCTCTGGCCGATGTTGCAGCGCAGTCCGGAACGCGATTGCCGCTTTATGACGACGAGTAGCGCTCCCATCGAACGGCTCTATACGCCGCTCGATCTGGCGGAACAAGACTACCTGCGCGATATTGCCCATCCCGGCGAGTACCCCTACACCCGTGGCGTCCATCCTACCGGCTACCGCGGTAAGGTCTGGACGATGCGGATGTTTGCCGGTTTTGGTACGGCGGAAGAGACCAATGCCCGCTTCAAGTATCTGCTTGAACAGGGACAGACGGGGCTTTCGATTGCTTTTGATATGCCGACACTCTATGGGCGCGATACCGATCACCCGCTGGTTGAGGGGGAGTTTGGCAAGTGTGGGGTGGCGATTTCGTCGCTGGCCGACATGGAGGTGCTGCTGGATGGCTTGCCGCTCGATCAGGTTTCGACGTCAATGACGATCAATTCGCCGGCGGCGATGATCTGGGCGATGTATCTGGTGGTGGCGGAGCAGCGTGGTGTGCCGTGGAGCAAGTTGCGTGGCACGACGCAGAATGATATTTTGAAGGAGTATATCGCGCAGAACGAGTATATCTTCCCGCCGGAGCCGAGTATGCGCTTGGTGGTGGATACGATTGAGTTTGGCAGCCAGCATGTGCCGCAATGGAATGCGGTGAGTGTGAGTGGCTACCATATCCGTGAGGCGGGCGCGACGGCGGCCCAAGAGTTGGCCTTTACCCTGGCTGATGGACGCGCCTATGTCGAGGCGTGCATCGCCCGTGGGCTGAATGTGGACGATTTTGCGCCGCGTATCTCCTTTTTCTTCAATGCCCATAACGACTTTTTCGAGGAGATTGCCAAGTATCGCGCTGCGCGCCGCATCTGGGCGCGCCTTATGCGCGAGACGTATGGCGCTAAGCAGGAACGTTCGTGGTGGCTGCGTTTCCATACGCAAACGGCGGGCTGCTCGCTGACCGCCCAGCAGCCGGAGGTGAACATTGTGCGCACGGCGGTTCAGGCACTGGCCGCCATCCTCGGCGGTACCCAGTCGCTCCACACCAACTCGATGGACGAGGCGCTGGCGCTGCCGAGTGAAAAGGCGGTAACGATTGCGCTGCGCACGCAGCAGGTCATCGCTGCCGAGAGTGGCGTTACCAACACGATTGATCCGCTCGGTGGCAGCTATTTTGTTGAGGCGCAGACCGACCGTATGGAGCGGGAGGCGAATGCCTACTTCAAGGCGATCTACGACCAGGGCGGGGTGATTGCGTCCATTCGCAACGGCTACTTCCAGCGCGAGTTGGCCGACGCGGCCTATCGCTACCAGCAAGAGATTGATGGCGGCGAGCGCGAGGTGGTCGCAGTGAACGCCTACGCGGTCAAGGAACCGATTGCGATCCCGCTGCTGGCGATGGATCCCGAAGGGGAGCGCAAGCACCTTGCGCGGCTCAACCGCGTGCGCCGCGAGCGCGACAACGTCTTGGCGCAACAGCGTTTGGCCGAATTGCGCGCTGTAGCGCAGGGCGAAGAGAACACCATGCCCGCCATCCTCAACTGCGTCCGCGCCTACTGCACCGTCGGCGAGATGTGCGACGTACTGCGTGAAGTCTTTGGCATCTACCAAGAGACGGTGGTGGTGTAGCGAAGACGCGAGGACGCGAGGACGCGAGGGCGCGAGGACGCGAGGCCTTGGCTCCCAAGGACAAGGAACCCTCCCGCCACGGGGTTTAAGGGCGGATAGAACATTTGATCCACAAGTCACAGATAGGCGATGGGGGTGCCACGTAATGGCCCTCACCCCCTGCCCCCTCTCCCACGTTGTGGGAGAGGGGGGGAGACACTGAGATTCCTGGCGTTGCCATGCGATTCCATGGGGTGGTGTACAAATTTCCTGTCCGCCCTTAAACCGCATGGGGGTGTGGGGGCACGGCCCCCGCAAAAAAACCGTCTGGCGGGGGTGCGGGGGATGCCTCGCCTCCCCCGCAAAAATCTCTTTCTGCAGCGGCAGAAAAAAAGGGGGGTTGGGGCGCAGCCCCAAAAAACGCTTTGTGTTGGGTTGGGGCGGCTACGCCGCCCCAACCCAACACATGATAACAGGAGGAGACGTGACGACCGACACCCAACTAATCCAGTCCGACGAGGCACACCTGATCCATTCGCTGCACCATCCGAGCGCCCATCAAGATCCCAAGATCTGGGTGGGTGGCGAGGGGGCAATGATCCGCGACATCCATGGCCAAGAGTATATTGACGGCCTCAGCGGGCTCTGGAATGTCGTGGTGGGCCACGGGCGCGAGGAATTGGCCCAGGCGGCCTACGACCAGATGCGTCAGTTGGCCTACTATTCGTCCTATGTGGGTGGCACCAATCTGCCCGCCATTCAGCTCGCCGAGAAGCTGGCGCAGATCTGCTACCCCTCGATCAATACCTTCTTTTTTACCAGTGGCGGCGCGGAGAGTACCGAGAGTAGTTTTAAGACGGCGCGCTTCTACTGGAAGGCGCTGGGCAAGCCAGAAAAAGTCAAGTTCATTTCGCGCATGAAGGGCTACCATGGGGTAACGCTGGCGGCGATGAGTGCGACGGGCTTGCCCGCCTATTGGCCCATGTTTGAGCCACGGGTGCCCGGTTTCACCCACATCGAATCGCCCTACCCCTACCGCTTCGTCAATGCCACGCCCGAAGTGAGCGACGGTGTCGCGGCGGCCAACCTGCTCGAAGCGGCGCTTCTGCGCGAAGGGCCAGAGACCGTGGCGGGCTTTATTGCCGAGCCGATCCAGGGGGCGGGTGGGGTAATTCCGCCGCAGGATGACTATTTTGCGCGTATTCGTGAAATCTGCGATCAGTACGAGGTGCTGTTCATCGCCGACGAGGTGATTACCGGCTTTGGGCGTACCGGGCGCTGGTTTGGCCTGGAGCAGTATGGCGTCGAACCCGATATTGTGCAGTTTGCCAAAGCGATCACGTCGGGCTACATTCCGCTAGGCGGCATCGGGGTGAGCGATAAGCTCTACGCGGCGATCAAGGATGTGCCGGGCGAGCAGCGCTGGATGCACGCCTTCACCTATTCGGGCCATCCGACAGCCTGCGCGGTTGCTTTGGCCAACCTTGCGATCATCGAGCGCGAAGGACTCGTGGCGCGTGCAGGCGAAGTGGGTGCCTACATGCTCCAGGCGCTGCACGAACTGGAGGAGCTGCCCGCAGTGGGCAACGTGCGCGGCAACGGCCTGATGGCCGCCGTGGAGCTTGTGGCCGACAAAGCGAGCAAGACGCCCTTCGCGGCGAGTGAGCAGGTGGGGTTGCGGGTGCAGCAGGAGATGACCAAGCGTGGCCTCTTCACGCGCATCGTGGGCGACACCATCTGCCTCGCGCCGCCCTTCGTGATTGCCACAGAGACGGTGGATCGTTTGGTGCAGATTATTGGTGATTCAGTAGTGGCGGTGACGGGGCGATGATCTGAAAGGGGTGCGCGCGGGAACCTGGTTCCCGCGCGCACCCCTTTCAGACATGCGCCTAACGCAACACCTGCGCCACCAGCGCCCACTGCTGGAGCGTCACCGTCTCGGCGCGCTGCTGCGGCGCAACGCCGGCGGCGGCGAGGGCGCTCAAGACCTGCTCGCGGCTAGCCGGGCGGCCTTGGGTGGCAAGGCCGTGTGGCAGGGCGTTGCCCAACTGTTTGCGCGCTTGGTGAAAGCCCGCTTTGATCACACGAAAGAGTTGGTCAAGATCGTCCACCTCCACGGCGAGCGCGGGACGACGGCGCAGGCGTAAAATCGCCGAGGCGACCGCCGGGGCCGGAATGAAACTCGTGGCAGGCACTTGGGCCACAATCTCTGCTTCAGCGTAGATTTGTACGGCGTGGGCCAAGATGCTCAGATCGCCCACCTTGGCGGTGATGCGCTGGGCCACTTCCCACTGCACCAGCAGGACGCTCAAGCTGGGCGGCGCACTCGCTTCCAAGAAGTGGCGCAAGACCGCCGAGGTGATGGCGTAGGGCAGGTTGGCGATCAGTTTGTAGGGGGCGGTTGCGGCTTGCCCGCCTGCTTCGAGCAGTGCGCCCGGCGTGACGCGCAGCACATCAGCTTCCACGATGGTCAACGGGGCGCTGACGAACTCTTCGCGCAGACGCGCCGCGAGGCGGCGATCCAACTCGACGGCCACCGTATGCCCGGCACGCTGCGTCAGTTCCCAGGTCAGCACACCCAAGCCTGGCCCTACTTCGACCACAAGGTCGTTCGCGTTGGGTTCGGCGGCGGCAACAATCGCCGCCAAGGCGTCGTCATCCACCAAGAAGTTCTGGCCCATGCCCCGTGTCGGGCGCAGTTCAAGGGTGCGCAGGGCGGCGCACACGCGTTGGGGGTTTAGGTAGGGGTTGCTCATTGAGGGAAGTGGGGGTTTGGGGGAGGCGAAGCCTCCCCCAAAAAACTCCTTTTGTTCCGTGTTGGCGGCGAAGCCGCCAACACGGAACAAAAAACGGGGCTTGGGGCGCAGCCCAAAATTTACTGCTCCAGCGGCACGAGAATGGTCACCTTCGTACCCTTGCCCGGCTCCGACGCAAGCTCGGCGTTGCCGCCAACGAGGCGTGCGCGTTCATCAATATTCAGCAGGCCGAAGGAGCCCCGTTTCTCATAGTTGCGCAAGACGCCCTGCAGATCAAAGCCGGAGCCATCATCCTGCACCACCGCGAGCAAATTTTTGCCTTCACGCCGCAAGCGAATCCAGATGTGCTTCGCACGGGCATGCTTCAAGGCGTTATTCACCGCCTCTTGAATGATATTGAAGAGCGTGCCTTCGGTCTTGGTCTCAAGATGCACATCGGCAACTTCATCGCCCTCAAGTACAATCGCGGTGCCGGCACGGTTATTCTGGAAGCGTTCGAGGTACTGTTCCAACGTCACCTTGAGACCTTGCGTCTCCAAGACGAGCGGACGCAACTCAAAGAGCATCGTGCGCACCTCGTAGGTGGTACGCTTGGCGAGGGCGCTCATTTTATCGAGTTCTTCAACCACGCGGGAGGGATCGCGCTCTAGGAGGCGTTTAATGAACTCAATATTCATCGTCAGCGCCGCTAACGCCTGCGCCGGGCCATCGTGGAGGTCACGCGCCAGTTGGTGACGCACCACCTCTTCTTTAGAAATGAGCTTATTGCGCTCTTCTTTCAGATCAAAAATAAGCTGCGCATTTTGCAGGGCAATGATTGCATAATTTGCTAAGGTTGTCAGGTGGTCAATTTGCTCGCCGGTAAAGTTGCCCGGGCTATCCAGCGCCACCACCACGATGCCATAACTGCGCAAATTGGCGCGTAGGGGCACAAGGCAAGCGCGCGTACAGCGTTGCAGCGTACTGAAACTGGCGAGGTCGGGTTCTTGCGTCGGCACCACCACACGGGCTTCCGTGCCACGCAGCGCGGCGGCGATACCGGCACTCGCCGTGATTTGACGCGCCTGATCGCCTGCATCAAGCGACTCGCTGGCGGCGACGGCGAAGGTATCGGCCTCTTCGCCAGCCAGCAGCACAAAGCCGGTGGTAAAGGGTACCAACTTGCGACTCTCGCGCAGTGTCGACTCAAGCACCTGGCGATAATCCACCGTCGTCGCGAGCGTATAGGCCACCTCATAGAGCGAACGCATCTGGTCGCGGTAGGCCCGCGCATCATTCAACGCCGCTTCCGCCTCTTGACGGGCCAATTCGACACTCGCCCTATTACTCGCACTCCAGCGCTCGGTCAGGCCACTCGTCACCCACGGCACCAGCGTGAGCGTCAAGGCACGCAGCCCCATCGCCACCCCATCAATCGCCTCAAAGGTCATCCCTTGGGCCAAAACGAGGTGCCAGGCGATCACCGCGATACTGTAGAGACTCGCTGCCAGCACCCCCGATCCGAGGCTCATCATCGGGGTTTGACGCACCGCTGCATTGATCAAAGGCAACAGATAGAGCGGAAAGAAGACAACGGTACTCTCGCCGCCGAAGAAGGTCATCAGCGAGATAAAAGCGAGGTCAATGACGTAGGCATAGCCGAGCAGTGGCAGCACCGCCGGGATAAAAATGAGCAGCGTAGCCAGCAACCCAAAGCCAATATAGGCCCACAGCACAATCACCAGCGGCGGACTCTCAATACTCACCGGCCAGAGCGAGCCTTCGCTCAGGAAACTGGTAATGGCCGCAAGCAGCAGCAGGGTAATCCAACGCGCCAACGTATAAAAGCGCTCGCCGCCCAGCATGCGCCAGTTATTGGCGGCTGGCTTGCTCGTTGTGTCGGTGCCGTTGGCGGTCGTTGTTGCTTCCACGGGTTTCTTTTTGGCCTTGCCATTCAGCTTGGGGATGTGGGAACCATGTTCCCACGCCCTTAGCGCACGGTGGGAACCATGTTCCCACGCCCTGAGCGGACGGGATGTGGGAACCACGTTCCCACGCCCTGAGCG
>RSAS01000853.1 GCA_003934145.1 Candidatus Viridilinea halotolerans
TCATGATCATCCTGGTGAACCCGATAGGCGCGTGTGCGACGCCAGAGGAGGAGGACGATGCAGGGTAGTCGGTACCTCGATCTGCTCCGCACGCAGCATCGTCGGCGGCACTGGCAGGTGAGTGCCAAGATGCTGCTCACCTGCCTCGCCTTCATGTCGATGGGCGGGTCGGCAGCGTACTGGTGGGGGGTGCAGCGTGAACTGACCGCGCACATTCCCATTGCCATCGCCTACACCGCCATCCTCGTGCTTGCGCCACCCTCACTCACCGCCTTCCTCATCCCCTGGTCGCCGGCGGGGATGCTGTTGCAGAAGATCCAGTTCCGCACCTGGGGGATGGCGGCAGTGCTGGGAATGAGCCTTTTCCTGCTTTACTACTCCGTGGAAATTCAGTATGCGTGGTGGGCCGCGCAACCAACGGTGGCCCACACGGGACTGGTTATGCAGCAGGTGGTGATTGGCATCATTGGCTTCATCCTCATCCCCGCCCTGCTCTGGACGCCGGTGAGCAGCGAGGAGTTGGTCGAGCAGGCCCGCCAGTCCCATTTGGTGCGCCGCTACGAACTCCAGACGCAGGCCGACATCGCCATCCTCCGCACGACCCTGCTGCGAACGCAAGAGCAAGCGCTCATCGGCTTTGCCCAACTCACCGTTGATGGGCGTGAGGAACTGGCGGGGGCAATGCGCGGCCTGTTGCGTGGAATTGATTCGACGCTCTCGGAGATCGGGGCGAGCGTCCAGACGGTCAACGAGACGCTGCAGCCCTTTGCCAGCCTGGACGATAACGACGACATACAGGGCTATCTGGCGTACCTCAGCACAAGTCTGATGGAGCGTCGGCTGTCGCCCCCCGCCTCTGATGCGGGTGAGGGCGGATAGAATTCTTGTGCATGTACCTACAGATTCCTGATGGGGATGCGTCCTTTGACCTTCACCCCCCTTCCCCCTTCGACTACGCTCAGGGCATCGCCTCTCCCGCAAGCGGGTTCATGGGCGGACAGAACATTTGCTCCGCAGGCCACAAATAAGTTATGGGGATGCCCAGGATGGCCCTCACCCCCTGCCCCCTCTCCCACGTTGTGGGAGAGGGGGGAAGACATTAAGATTCTTAGCGTCGCTATGCGCTCTTTTGCGGCTATGCACAAATTTTCTGTCCGCCCATAAACGCAAGCGGGAGAGGGGGCGAAGATGTTGAGATTTGTTAGCGCGAACAAGCCTTGGGCTTGTCTACGCGCCGGAGCGCGGGCGTCCCGCCCGCATGCGGGCCGGAGGCCCGCGCTCCCAGGTTCGGCCCAGGGCTTCTTCGCGCTAACCGAGATGTTTGGTGTTGTGATGCGCTTCCAACAAGGTAACGCACAAACTTTCTGTCTGCCCATGAACTCTGATGCGGGCGAGGAGCGCACGCTGGATCCTCGCCATGCCATTGCCCACGACCGGACGAACCCGCCGGAGGTGGTTGACCTGACGGCCTTCTTTGACCAGCGCCCCCACGGGAGGAAGCTATGACCAACCCAAGTCCACTGCCCTTCATCGCCTCAGATATTGGCAACCGCAAGCTCAAGTACC
>RSAS01000707.1:0-1371 GCA_003934145.1 Candidatus Viridilinea halotolerans
TGCTTCGCTGCGCTCAGCATGACGGGGGCTTTTGTTTCTCAGGAGCGCAGCGAAGCATCTCTTCGCGTAACGACGAGAGACCCTTCGCTGTGCTCAGGGTGACAGGAACCGCGTGACAGCGTTACTTTTGCGCTACTGCGTACATAGTGTGTCACTGGTAACTGGTGGCAGCACAAAAATCGTGTATACTCAGCCCCAACCTTTGACGCTACCGGAGGTTGCTTTAGAGTCGTTGGGGCTGCGCCCTACACCCCTTTGGACGGGGGGAGGATGCGAGGGAACCAGGTTCCCTCGCGCACCCTACCTACACATTTTGGTCACACCCCAAAAATATTTGCGGGCGAGGCGCAGCCTCCCCCTCATTCCCACCTAATTGTGAGGTTGCAACATGGATCAAAACCCCACGGACGCGGAGCAGAACGAGCTCCGTCCGATCTTTATTGTCTCGGGTGGCGCTGGCGCCTTAGGCAAGCACGTCGCCCGCATTGCGCTGTCGCAATTCCCCGGCCTGACCCCGCCGGTCATCGTGATCCCCCAAGTAAGTACGCCGGAGCAACTGCCCGGCGTGATTGCCCAAGTGGTCGAGCGCCAGGGCATCATCATTCATACGATGGTTGATCCGCAGATGCGCGCCGCCTTGGTGCGGGCCTGCGCCGAGCAGCACATCGTCAGTATTGATACGGTAAGCGATCCGTTGGCTACGCTGTCTACACTTTACCAACGCGAGCCTGTAGGACAGCCGGGGCTCTACCAGCGCTCGCACGAGGTCTATTTGGATCGCATTAAGGCGATTGAGTATACGGTAGACCACGACGATGGGCGCAGCCCGCAAGAACTGCACGAGGCCGATGTCGTGCTGACGGGGGTGTCGCGGGTGGGCAAGACGCCGTTGAGCATCTATTTGGGGGTGTTGGGCTGGAAGGTGGCCAATGTGCCGTTGGTGAAGGAGTTGGCCCCACCACGCCAACTCTTCGAGATTGACCGGCGACGCGTGGTTGGCCTAACCATTGACAGCGATGTTCTGGGGCACCATCGGCGCTGGCGCAACCACGCCTTCGCCGGAACGGCGGGCCATGCCTACACCGACCCGGAGTATTTGGACGAAGAGATCCAGCACGCCCGTCGCGTCTTTCGCCAGGGCAACTTCGCGGTGATCAACGTGACCAACAAGCCAATCGAGGAGACTGCCGATCAGGTGATCGCGCTGATCAACCGTTGGTTTGAACACCGCCTCGTGAAGTGAGTCGAAAAAGTTAAGGGCTTGGCCCCTGGCAGGGGGCGCGGGGGCCCGGCCCTCGCAAACCACCCCGCCCGGCGGGGGCGCGGGGGCCCGGCCCTCGCAAACCACCCCGCCCGGCGGGGGCGCGGGGG
>RSAS01000707.1:1471-1565 GCA_003934145.1 Candidatus Viridilinea halotolerans
CCCGGCCCCCGCAAACCATGCCGTGGCACACATTGTGAAAGTAGGGCAATTGCATCTTAAATCCCCAGTACCTGTTCGAGGTAGGAGTCCTTAA
>RSAS01000137.1 GCA_003934145.1 Candidatus Viridilinea halotolerans
CCCCTTCTGGCGGGGTTTTAGGGGCCGCAGGCCCCTAAAGTTCATGCGCATGGGGCTTGGCCCCCCCAGCAATCTATCCATACGAGCAAAATCGTAAAAAACGATCAAAACGCTGATCAATACCGTGCCGTCCGCGTAGAAGGGTTTGGTAGCAAGCAAAGTTGCCGCTGACCACATCGTCACGCAGGGCGTCGCAAGCCGCCGTAAGGCGCTCTGCAACAGCGTTGATGATGCTGGCTTCGTCGGTGGGGTGGGCCGGGCGATGGACGGGGCCAATGCGGATGAAGGCGTGGGGTTGTTGGTGGCCCAAAAATTCGTAGCGCAGGGCGACCGGGCAGAGGGTGACGGGGCCGGTTTGGGCGATAATACGGGCGATGCCGGGGAAGGTGACGAGCGGACGGCGGTCGGGATGGACGATGCGCCCTTGAGGAAAGATGAAGAGGGCGCGCGCCCGTTTGCCGCCACGAAGGAGGTTGGCTGCGTAGGTTTGCGAGCGACGGGTATCTTCGGGGTTGTGGCGGTTGATGCTAAAGGCACCCGACCAAGTGAAGAAGCGGTAGCGGCGCAGTTGGCGCTCTTCCATCAGCAGGTGGGCATCGAAACGCCCGCGTAGCACCACACGGTGAATGACATACATGAGGTAGCCATCCCACCAAGAGCTATGGTTCATGTAGATAATCAGTGGCCCGTCGGCGGGATGCGGGAGCGGGCCATGGCTTTGCAGCCAGACACGATGAAAATCTTGCCAGAGCGAACGACGGGCGAGCAGCCAGTAGATCGCGGCATCGCCAAGCCAGTTTTTGGCGGCAGGTAGCGCCGGGCGGGGTTGGGTGGTCATGGTAGCGCCTCGGGGTGGTGCCGACGCGCACAGGCGTAGGCGTGTTGAGCCCAGATGATCGCTTCAGTAGCAATAGCGACGGGGTTGGCCGCCGTGGGCGCAAAGCGTTCGTGGAGCAAGGTCGTGTTGTTGAGCGTTAAGGCGAGACGCAGCGCATCGAGGGCATGGGGTGGGTGATCGGCAAAACCGATGAAAATGGCGTAGCGGGGGGCGCTAACCAAGGGTGTCTTGCAGAGGACGTGGGCCAAGGCTTGCAGGCGGGGCGGAAGTTGGCCGCCGGGGAGGGGCGTGACGATCAGGAGCAATTCGGCATCGGCCAATTCGACGTAGAGAGGGGCCAACAGGGGATCGCGAAAGCCTGGAGATGCGTGATCGAGCAGCACTTCACCCAAGTACGCGGCACGCTTGACGGGCGGCAAGGCCGCCAACATCAGATCGAGGCACTGCGGCGCAGGCCCATTACCGGCGGTGCTGCCACAAATGCCTAAAGTGTAGAGATAACCATCGTGCATAATGTTAAATGGGCAGGTGGTTTCGGGGAGGGCTTCGCCCTCCGGCGGGGGTGCGGGGTCATGGCCCCATACGCATGAACGTAAGCCCCTAGCGGGCCCTCCGGCGGGGATGCGGGGTCATGGCCCCACACGCATGAACGTAAGCCCCTAGCGGGCCTGCCGGCGGGGGTGCGGGGGCATGGCCCCCGCAAAACCCCCATCCCAGTGGGGAGGAT
>RSAS01000831.1 GCA_003934145.1 Candidatus Viridilinea halotolerans
GGATGCGATGGGAAGCCGACTAAAGTCGGCACTACCTATTGGCGCAAACGGTAAAGTTGCCACGAACCTTGTCTAATCCCAGCCCCTCCGCCCCTCGCCGCCCCGCATGCTTAGCGCCACTTTTCACGAATTATTGATTTCTCTCCAATTCGGGTAGTGAGATTACCACACACATCCCCCCTTGCTCCATGGTAGAGTGTGCCTTATCCATAGTCTGGGGATAGTTCTACGATAACGCTTGCAATGTTGCAAGACAGCACCGCAATGATGCCTTGAGTCTCATTGCGTCTTTTTTTTGCCCATTTTGGGGCAAGCCCCAAATCCCTCCGTGCTGTTGGGCGGTGGCGGCGCAAGCCCTACACTTCACATTTGTGGTGGCGCGGCGGCGACGAATTCGCCGCCGCGTCACCACAGAGATTCGCCGAAGGCTGAATATGCAAACACAAAGCTACGATACGCTCGTGATTGGCGCTGGAATTAGTGGCATGCAGGCGGCGCTTGATTTGGCCGATAAGGGCTATCGCGTTTTGGTCGTCGAGCGCCAGGCCAGTATCGGTGGCACGATGGTGAAACTCGATAAGACGTTTCCCACCAACGATTGCGCCATCTGTATCGCGGCACCCAAGATGGTCGAGTTGGCGCGCCATCCCAACATTACGCTGCTGACCTCGGCACGCGTCGAGCAGGTGAAGGGTTCGGTGGGCAATTTTGAGGTGACGGTCTGGCGTCAGACGACCTATGTTGACCCGGAGTTGTGTACCGGCTGTGGCGATTGCGCGAGCGCTTGCCCGGTGGAGGTGGCCGATACGTTTAATGGTCGCTTGGCGCAGCGCAAGGCGGTCTATCTGCAGTTCCCGCAGGCGGTGCCGGCGATTTACACGATTGATTATGCCCATTGCACCGGCTGTGGTGCCTGCGACCGCGCTTGTGGCCCACGGGCGATCTCGTTCCTGCGCCGTTCGCGCCCGCTGCGTGCGACGGTGGCGAGTATCATTGTGGCGACGGGCTTTGAGTTGTTGGAGCCGACGGAGTTGCGTAAGGAGTATGGCTTCGGGCGCTTTCCCAATGTGCTAACGGCCCTCCAGTATGAGCGTATTCTCTCGGCCTCGGGGCCGAGCGATGGCCATATCGTGCGCCCTTCCGATGGCAAGACGCCGGCGAGTGTCGCTTGGATTCAGTGCGTGGGGTCGCGCAGCGAGCAGGGGGGCTACCCCTATTGCTCCAAAATTTGCTGCATGTATGCGACCAAGGAGGCGTTGATTACGCGTGAACACGCGCCGCAGACGCAGGCGACGATCTTTTACATGGATCTGCGCGCCTATGGCAAGGATTTTCAGCAGTATTACGAACGCGCCGCTGAACATGGTGTGCGCTATGTGCGTAGTCGCCCGGCACTGGTGAGTGAGAATGCAGATCAGAGTGTGACGCTGAACTATACCGATACGCTCACCGGCGAATTGTGTAGCGAACGCTTCGATATGCTGATCCTCTCGACCGCCGTGGTGCCCTCGCCCGACAATCGGCGTTTGGCGCAGGCGCTCGAGATTGCGGTGGACGAGCATGGCTTTTTTGTGCCGCGCGATGCGTTGCGCGAGCCGCTCCACGCGACACGCGAGGGCGTCTTTTTGGCGGGCGGGGCGCAGGGGCCGAACGATATTCCCGATAGCGTGGCGCAGGCGTGTGGTGCCGCCGGACGCGCCGCGATTCCGCTGGCGCTGCGGGAGCGCGCCAAGGCAGCCGAACCGCCTGCCGAGCGTGAGGTGAGTGAAGAGCCGACGCGCACGGGCGTTTTTGTCTGTAGTTGTGGCAAGAATATTGGTGGCTTTGTGGATGTGGCGGCAGTGGCGCAGGCAGCCAGTACGCTGCCCGGCGTCGCGTTTGTCGAGAGTTCCACCTTTGCCTGTTCCGAGGATGCCCAGCGGCGCATTCGCGCTGCGGTGGCAGCCAATGGCATCAACCGCGTCGTTGTGGCCGCCTGCTCGCCCATCACCCACGGGCCGGTTTTTCAACAGACCTGCGCCGAGGTGGGTTTGAACGCGGGTCTCTTCGAGATGGCCAACATTCGCAACCAGTGCTCCTGGGTTCACTCTGGCGACCCAGGGCCAGCGACGAGCAAGTCGATTGACCTGGTGCGCATGGCGGTGGCGCGCGCCGACCAGATGCGCCCGCTGACGGCGCAGATGTTGCCGGTGCATCCCGATTGCCTCGTGATTGGCGGCGGGGTGGCCGGGATGCATGCCGCGCTAACGCTGGCCGATATGGGCATTAACACCTACCTCGTCGAGCGTGAGCCGACCTTGGGCGGCAAGCTCAACACGTTGGCGACGCTCTACCCCGGCGATGTCGCGGCGAGCGATCTGCGCGAACAGATAGTGCATGCCGTGCAGCAACGCCCGCGCATCAAGGTCTTTTTGGGCACCGAAGTGCGCGAAGTGGGCGGCCACGTCGGCGACTTCCGTGTGACGCTCGATGAGGGCATTGGCGGCGAGATCAACGAGGTGCGCGTGGGCACGATGATTGTCGCGACGGGCTTCCGCGAGACGAATCTGCGCGGGCGCTACGGCTATGGCGATGATCCACGGGTGATTACCCAGTTGGAACTGGAGCGCCATTTGCGCGAAGGCACCTTGGGAACGCCGCGTTCGGTGGTGATGATCAACTGCGCCGGTTCGCTTGAAGCGGAGAACCCCAACTGCTGCCGCATCGGGTGCGGTATCGCCGTGAAGAACCTGCGGCGGCTGCGTGAGGCGGTGCCCGCCGCCAAACTGACGCTGCTCTACCACGATCTGCGTGTCTACGGCAAGGGCCAAGAGGAGCACTTCACGCAGATGCTGCATGAGGTAAACCCGCTGCGTGTGCGCTACGACACCACGCGCCCGCCAACGGTCGCTGCGACGCAGAACGCACTTGAAGTGAGTGTCTACGATACGCTTTTGCGCGATGAGCTTACGTTGGAGGCCGATCTGGTGGTGCTGACGGCGGCGCTGCGCGGCGACAGCGAAACGAGCCGTTTGAAGCAGATGCTCAAGGTGGCGGCCAACGGCCAGGATTTTTACAGCGAAGCGCACGCCAAGATTCGCCCGCTCGACTTCACGACCGAAGGTATCTACCTGTGCGGCGCGGATCACTACCCGCGCACGATTGCCGACACCATGGCGCAGGCGGCGGGGGCGGCTTCACGGGCGGCGATTCCGCTGCTGCGCGGCGAAGTGAGCGTTGAGGCGATTGTGGCCGAAGTGCAGCCGGAACTCTGTTCGGGCTGCGGACTCTGTTTGGAGTCGTGTGCTTATGGTGCAATGAGCATGGATATGCTACAGAATTTGGTTACGATTGAAGAGGTGCTGTGTAAAGGTTGTGGCACCTGCGTAGCGGCGTGTCCCTCCGGGGCGTTGCAGCAACGCGGCTTCACCGATCCGCAGTTGCTGGCGATGATCGAGACGGCATGGGAGGGGGCCACCAATGAGTGAGCGTTTTGAGCCACATATTCTCGGATTACTCTGTAGTTGGTGCGCCTATTCGGGCGCCGACACGGCGGGCGTCAGTCGCGCCCAGTACCCGGCCAACATCCGCATTGTGCGCGTGATGTGCAGTGGGCGCATCGATCCGCTCTTTGTGGCGCGCGCCTTTGAGCATGGGGCCGACGGCGTGCTGGTGGCTGGTTGTCACCCTGGCGACTGCCACTACATTTCGGGCAACAACTTCGCCCAAGAGCGTTTCGCCTCCTTTGCCAGATTGCTCGATTTCTTTGGCATTGACCAGCGCCGCTTCCGGCTCGATTGGGTGTCGGGCGCGGAGGGGGCACGTTTTGCGACCATCGTGAGCGAGATGACCGAAGAGTTGCGGGCGCTCGGGCCACTCAACATAAAGGTAACAAGCTAATGGCAAGCTTGATTGAACAGCAACTACGTGAACGGGCACAGGCGTTGCTTGACGAGGGTAGCGTCGAACTCTTCCTCGGCTACCGCCAAGGCTCGCGGTCGCTGCGCGTGGCACCTTTTGCCGCCCGCTCGTCCTCCGAGACGGAACGACTGGTCTGGAACGCCGCCTGTGTACCCAACCTCGCAGGAACGCTGCACAAATATGCCGGTCAACGCATCGGCGTCGCCCTCAAGATGTGCGATGCACACAGCGTAATCCAACTGCTGCGCTTCAACCAGATCAGACGCGACGAGCTCTACGTCATCGGCGTCGTCTGCCACGGCATGGCCGACGCGGAGCGCATCGCGGCGACGGACGCGGACACCATCACCCTCTGGGATCCAGCGACGGAGCGGCCCACGCTTGGCCCCGATCAACTGCTCGACAAATGCGTCTCCTGCACCCAGCCGGTTCCCGATCTCTACGATGAACTGCTGGGCAGAGTGGCGACCGCGCCGCCAGAAACGAAAAACGAGCGCCTGGCCGACATTCAGATGCTTGAGGCGATGGATGCCCCGACGCGGCGCGCCTTTTGGCAAGAGCAACTGAGCAAATGTACGCTCTGCTACGCCTGCCAAGCCGCCTGCCCGCTCTGCTTCTGCAAACAGTGTGCGCTCAGCCTCGAACGCAGCGACCCACGGCGTCAGACCCGCGACATGGGTGCGATCTTCACCTACCACGTCATGCGCGCCTACCATTTAACCGAGCGTTGCACCGGCTGCAACGAATGCGAGCGCGTCTGCCCGGAGGATATTCCGCTCAGCTTGATTACTCAAAAGTTGGAACAAGATCGGGAACAACGATGAGCATGAAGATTGCTGCGAATGGTGGTGGAAATACGCTCTTGCAGAAGGTAGAGGCCCTCAGTGGCCAACAGCTTGCCAACTGCTACCAATGCGGCACCTGTAGCGGCGGCTGCCCGTTAGCGGGTGCCATGGATCTGCTGCCCGACATGCTCATCCGCCACATCAGTTTTGGGCTACCGGGCGTACTCGAACGACAGACCTTCTGGGTCTGTGTGGGCTGCGACACCTGCGTGGATCGCTGCCCGCGCGGGATCGACGTGGCCCGCGTGATGGAGGCATTGCGCCAGATTCACCTGCGCGAACGCCACGACCCACCCGCCCTCGCCCACCTCACCGACGCCCAATTGGGCGAACTCCCGCCGATTGCGCTCGTGGCGAGCCTGCGGCGCAGCACGTCGTAGAGAGGCGAGGAGGCGGAGAGGCGAGGAGGCGGAGAGGCGAGGAGGCGAAGACGCGGGACGCGAGGATGCGAGGATGCGGGACGCGGGACGCGGGACGCGAGGACGCGGGACGCGGGACGCGAGGATGCGGGACGCGAGGATGCGGGACGCGGGACGCGAGGACGCGGGACGCGAGGATGCGGGACGCGGGACGCGAGGATGCGGGACGCGGGACGCGAGGATGCGGGACGCGAGGATGCGGGACGCGGGAACATGGTTCCCGCAACGCTCCCCCGAAGGGTGCGGGAACAGAGTTCCCGCAACGCTCCCCCGAAGGGCGCGGGAACAGAGTTCCCGCAACGCTCCCCCGAAGGGTGCGGGAACAGAGTTCCCGCAACGCTCCCCCGAAGGGCGCGGGAACAGAGTTCCCGCAACGCTCTCCCGAAGGGCGCGGGAACAGAGTTCCCGCAACGCTCTCCAACAGCGAAGCGCCGGAAAGGGGGTTCCAGGGAGAACCATGTTCTCCCTGGAACCCCTGTTCAAGGAATGACAACACATGCAAGTAGCCTACTATCCCGGATGCACCATCAAAGTCTCGGCGCAGCACCACGAACGGGCCGCGCTGGCGGTGTTGCGTGCCTTAAATATTGAATTGTGTGAACTGCCTGAATGGAATTGTTGCGGCGTGTTGCACTCGCTCACCGATGACAATCTGATCCGCCACATGGCTCCGATTCGCATGTTTGCGCGCCTCGAAGAGCAGGGGCAGCACGAGATGACGACGCTCTGCGATATGTGTTTCAACACCTTAGCGCAGGCGAATGCGTGGGCCAAACAGCGCCCCGAACGAGTGACAGCGATCAACGCGACCAGCGGCGGCGAATTGGACTACGACGGCGGGGCGCAGATTTTGCACCTCTTGCAATTGCTGCGCGACCGTGTGGGTTTGGCGGCGATCAAAGCGCGCGTGCGCCGTCCGTTGCGTGGCCTCACCATTTACCCCTACTACGGCTGCAAACTGTTGCGCCCCACCGAAGTCGCCATGGACGACCCAGAGACGCCCCGCGTGCTCCACGATCTCATGCTGACGCTAGGCGCGACGGTGGCCGAAGGGCCATTGCAGACGCAGTGCTGTGGCAGTTACCACGTCGTTGACCGCGAGCAACTGGTAGCCGAGCGCGTCGCAGCGACCACCGAGGAGGCACGCGAACATGGCGCAGAGGCGTTGGTGCTCTCGTGCCCGCTCTGCCACTACAATTTCGACAGCTTCCAAGCAAGTAACGGAGCGGCCCTGCCGGTCTTCTACTACACGCAACTGATGGGCATCGCCTTCGGTCTTGAAGCAGAGGAACTGGGGCTAGACGCCCATCGTGTCGCGTTGTTGCCCGTTTTACTACAACACGAATTCGTATAAGGGTGCGCGAGGGAACTTGGTTCCCTCGTATCCTTCCCTCCCACATAAGGAACAAAAGCATGAGCGAGCCGACCGGAATGATCACCATGCAACTGATGGGCAAGAACTACCAGGTGCCCAGCGGACTGACAATTATGGCCGCGATTGAATACGCGGGCTACAAACTGGTACGTGGTGCCGGTTGCCGCGGCGGCTTCTGCGGTGCATGCCCGACGCTCTACCGGCGCAGCGACAACCACCGCATCTTTACGGCGCTGGCATGCCAGACGCTGGTCGAAGATGGTATGTGCCTGGTGCAGATGCCCTTTGTGCCGGTGGTGAGCCGTCGCTACGATGTGCATCACCTCGCAGCCAAGCCCAACACGCTGCTGCAGCATTTTCCTGAAATTGCTGGGTGCGTCGCTTGTAACACCTGCACCCGCGCATGTCCGCAGGGGCTCCAGGTGATGGATTACATTCAAGCGAGCCTACGCGGTGACATCGAGCGCACCGCGATGCTCTCGTTCGACTGCATCGCCTGTGGCATATGTTCGAGTCGCTGTCCCGCCGACATCAAGCACTACGCGGTGGGCCTGCTGGCACGGCGACTCTACGGCAAATACATCACCCCCGACGCACCCCACCTAGCGGCCCGCGTCGAAGAGTTGCAGACGGGTCGCCTCAACGCCGACCTCGTCGCCCTGATGGCGCTCTCGAACGACGAACTGCGCACCCGTTACGACCAGCGCACCTTCGAGCCCTCGGAGGGCAGCGACGATCCTTTCAGTCCCACCCAGCACTACAACTCCGCGATGGATCCGGTGGACTACAAGGACGAGATCTGAGATAGCCGAAATCCGATAGCCGATAACCCGATAGCCGATAACTCGATAGCCGATAACCGATAACCCGGTTCCCTCGCATCCTCCCCGTCCTTTGGGGGCGCGGGGGCACGGCCCCCGCAGAATCCTTCCGTCCGGTGGGGGTTTAAGGGCGGACAGAACATTCGCTCGGCAAGTCACGGATAGGT
>RSAS01000349.1 GCA_003934145.1 Candidatus Viridilinea halotolerans
TTGCATGCATTGGTGGCGCAGGCGCGCGAGGTGTTGCGGGGGAGCTAGGGGAATATGAGGGGAACAAGGAATCGCCAGCGCCCCACACCCCGCCGGACGGCGGGAAGATGCTCAAAAGCCTAGTTCCCGCACACGCCCTTTCCCAACCGTAAGCCGCTTATGGTACACTACAAGCAGCGGCGACAATGGATGTCGCCTAAGCACTGAGCATCAGGAGGCGGTAGATGGACGACGAATTCGCGCCCCTGGAGCCTCAGGACGAGGAACCCGGCGATGAGCTTGAGCGCCTCGCCCGCGAGACCCTAGAAGCCCAAGCTGGGAGCACTGACACCCTGGGATCCCGGCGACGTTGCCAACGGGTGCTTGATCTTGACGCGGCAGGGGCGGTGCGCGATGCCCGCGACCACTTCCATGCCGCGTGGGTGCTGATCTGTGGTGATACCCAAGGCCATTACCAATTAGCCCGCCGTTTTGCCCGGCGCGCTACAGAGTTGGGCGAGACGCGGGCGTGGACTTTGCGCGCCATGGCGTGGGATCGCTGGTTGGTGGCCAGTGGCAAACCGCAACGCTTCGGCACGCAGATCATCAAACAGGAGGGGCGCTGGTCGCTGGGTACGGTTGACTCCAACGTGAGCGATGTGGAACGGGCGCTCTTTGCGGTGCCACCGCTCTATGTGCAGCAGCAACGTGCGGAGCAGTTGCAGCGCCAAGAGAGCGAGTAGAATCTTGAAGGGGAGGGCGGAGCCCTCCCCTTCAAGATTCTTTATCTGAAGAACTATAGCGTCTCTTCCTCGGCCTTAGCCGGGATCTGCAAGCCCTCGAAGAGTTGCTGGAGCAGATTGCGCAATTCATGGACTTGTGTGGAGGAGAGGGAACGCATACGGCGACTAACACGCGCATGGTGGCGTGGTTTGATGCGCCGCAGCTTTTCGGCCCCGCTGCTCGTGAGGCAGATCAGGCTCACGCGACGATCTTCCGGGTCGGGGCGACGCTCAACAAAGCCCTTGCTGATCAGCCGATCCACGATGCCGGTGAGATTGCTATTGTCACAGAGCATGCGCGTGCTAATTTCGGTCAAGGGAACACCATCGGTCGTCGCGTAGTTGAGGATCATAAACTGGGGGATGGTCAGATCCTCGCTGCGCAGATCGTAGCGATTGTACATCTCCATCACGGAGTTGATCTGACGCAACAGGGAGTAGGCCTCAAGTTCTGGGCTTGCCGCTTCACTGGTGGCAAGGTTAGATTGCACACTCATTGCGCACCGTCCTGACGTTTGTTGCCAGTAACATTTGCTGGTATCATTCCAGAGGCCTGTCTGGAGTCGAGCCGCATGCTGCGGATTTCCAATATAATTCCTTTATATTGAAAAACTATAGCATGTTCAAGCCGTGGTGTCAACTTCCAAAAGGATAGCTCTATGTTAAAAACCGCTCCTTTGCCGCGTTTTGAGCGCATTGTCTCGTTGATTTTTATTGTTCTCATTGGCTTGGCGGTCATCTTTCTGGTTGATGGTAATCCCAATACGTTGCGCATCGTCTTGGGAGGCGATCTGCCAAC
>RSAS01000964.1 GCA_003934145.1 Candidatus Viridilinea halotolerans
CATTGGTGACAAGTTAAGAAGTATCGGGAATTGTCAAGTAGAGCAGATTCGTGATTGGGGAGCGGTTTTTCCGCTCTTGCTTGATGATACCCAGTCCTTGCGCATCAGCGGCGAGGTAGGCCACCGGGTCGTCGGCTTCGCCGCGTTGACGGGCCGTGGTGTAATGAGACAATCCGCGATAGACCATCTCCATCGACAGCGCTTGAAACGGCTTCTGCAACGTTTCTGCCACGGCATCGGTCAGATCGACCAGCACCGCATACAAGATCCATGTCGCCCACAGTTGGGTCATGACGCTGTTGATGCTTCCGCCCCAAAAGGAGGCCAATCCCAACAACCGCTTGATAACGTTGAAGCTGTCTTCAATACGCCAACGTTGCCAGTAGAGTGCCACCACATACTCCGCAGGGAGCATCGCGGGGTCCACCACGTTGGTCAGATAGCAATACCACTTCCCACGATAGTGCCATTGCACTTGGCGCAGCGGCGTTGCACACTGGCTGGACTCGCTCGATCCCACCCGCACGATGGTGTCATGCAGTATGTCGGTTTTGCGCAAAGTCTGTTGGGTCTGCGTAACCACGTTCTCGGGCTGGCGCGTCAGAAACCAACTTCCCGCCTGGGTGATGGCATCAAAGCGTGCGAAGTTCAGAAAGCCCATGTCAAAGATCAGCAAGCTGTTGGGCTTCAAACTCGCCAAGATCTGCGGCCAAAAGCGTTGATCATGGGCCTTGGGGTTCTCGTCGTACCAGACCTGTTGGGGCAAGCGCGAGATCACATCCAGGGTGGCCAGCATGCGTCCGGCCAACGGGGTCTGAGCGCACTCCCGCAGCAGGCCGATTTTGCGCAACAGCCCATCCAAGGTCGAGCCATCCACGGCGCTCACCGAGGAAAACCGCTCCTTGGCCCATGTCAAGGCTGGCGGCAACGGTCGTGTCCGTTGCGCCCACCGGTCGGCCATGATCGGCAAGAGATCCTGCAACACCCGCTCGAACAGATGGGCAGGCATGCTGTTCAAGCGTTGCTCCACCGCTTGCTTCGAGACGCGCGTTTTTGGACACCAGAGCAAGCCATCCCGCGTCAGAACGCGCACGGTTTCGGCGACCGACCCAAGCTGACGCCAGATCAGGCTCAAGACAAACGCCATCATGACGGGCAGGGTCAAAACCCGCTCCCGCAGTCCCAACTGGTGGAAATGCGCCACCTGCGCCAAGGTTGCGGGATGAATGATCTCTTGCAGACGAGCGGTCACGGTCTCATCGGGGGCTTGCATCGCAGGCCGCTTGGTACGATCACGTTGAATGGCTCTCGTATGGCGCACCGAACTCTTTTGCTTGGGTTTGACCGAACGCTGTTTCTTGGGTTTGGATGTGTCGCTCATATCATGAGTGTATCGGCGTGCTCACGCATGTCAAATCACGGCGTGATTCACTCCGTTCGGTAGCGGGTACGGGCGGTCATAGGAAAGGCAGCAGCCGGGCGATCTGAATGGTCATGACTACACGGCATCGTGTATTTCACTATCAATGAGAACATCTGAGTGCCTACTTGACAAACCG
>RSAS01000357.1 GCA_003934145.1 Candidatus Viridilinea halotolerans
AGCCACTTGCCATCGGGCGCGATGCGGGGCAGGTGTTTGGGTTGTAAATCGTGGGTGAGGCGCTGCTCTTGGCGCGTGAGAAAATCGTAGCGGTAGATCTCGTCTTCACCGTGGCGATCCGAGATATAGAGCAACGCCTGGCTATTGGGTGTCCAAGCGAGTTCACGTTCGCGGGCGCGCGTATCGGTGACACGAAAACTGGCCCCTTGGCGCAACTCGCGGTCGATCTCTTTGTCGGCAAAATCGGCAAAGACCTCGCCGCGCGCCACAAACGCGATCTTTTTACCATCGGGGCTCAAGCGCAATTCACTAAAGCCGCGCTGCCAACTCTCGTAGCGTACGGGCGTGACTTTGCCATCGCCACGGGCGGTGATACGCAGCGGTGCGACCTCGCCGCTCTCAAGATCGCAACGCCAGATCTGTCCGCCACGTTCAAAGACAATCAAGCCGGCATTGCGGGCGATCTGGGGATGGAGCAGACGTCCATCGTGCAGGGTTGTGATCTGTTGTGGCGGGCCGCCCTCCAGCGGTTGATACCAGAGATTCTCGTTGCCGTCGCGGTCACTGACGAAGTAGAGACCTTGTCCGTGGGCGGCCCACAGCGGCCAAGCGTTGCGCCCAGCGTAGGGTGCCGCCAAGGCGGGGTAGCCCGCGACGGGGCCAGGGCCAGCGATCAGGCGCAGCGCGGCCTCATCAGGTTCGGCGGGGCCAAGCCAGATCTCGCTAGGCGCAAAAGGATTCGGCCCGCGCCGCCACCAACGCTCGCGCGTATTGGTAAAGGCAAACGTGGCCCCGTCAGGCGCCACACTGAGTTGACCCAACTGCTCGTAGGGCTCGGCATAGAGCAAGGTTGGCGTGCCCCCCGCCCCATCCAAACGATAGAGCGCCGTGCCAAACTGCTCGCGCTCGCTACTCAGATAGAGCGCCGTACCATCGGGCGTCCAATCCTCAACGGTGTGCCGCGCATCGTGAAAGGTCAACTGGCGGGCGGTGCCACCATGGAGCGGCAGCACATAGATTTCGCCGCTCCCATTACGATTGGAGGTAAAGGCGAGTTGACTGCCATCAGGGTTGAAGCGCGGGCTAGTGTGAGCGGCAGGGTGGGCGGTAAGCCGTTCAGCCACCCCGCCTGCAGCATCCACCAGCCAGAGATCGCCAGCGTGAACAAAAGCGACCCAACGCCCATCGGGGTCAATCGCGGGCATGCGCAAGAAGGCTTGGACGGCAGGATCGCTCACGGTTGCTCCCAACGAATAGCCCGAGCCAGCAGGCGCTCTAACAGGCGCGGAAAGAGGTTGGCCAAAATGATCCCCAGGCGATCACCACGGGTCACGTAGACGAGTGGTGCTTCACGGCGGGCGACGTGCAGGATTGTCTGTGCCACCGTTGCGGGTTGCACCCCCGACGGGGCGAAGCGGCTGCGTTGTTCGCGCCCCGTACCGAGGCGGTGGGCGCTAAAATTGGTGCGTGTTGTCCCGGGGCGTACTACCGAGACGGTAACTCCCGTCCCACGCAACTCCATGCGCAACGCCTCACTCATCCGCTCCAGTGCGGCCTTCGCGCCCGCGTAGCCGCCCAGATAGGGGAGGGTTTGTGCGGCCAGCACTGTCGAGACATTGATGATCTGGCCGCGGCCCTGGGCGCGCATGATGGGCACCACCGCCTGCATCAACCAGAGCGGGCCAAGCAGATCGACCGCCAGCGTGCGTTGCAGATCGGCGGCATCCAACGTGGCGACCGGGCCAGCGAGACCGATGCCAGCATTGTTGATCAGCAGATCGACGCGGCCAAAGGTGCGCTGGGCCGTAGCAACCAGCCGCTGGCACGCCTCAGGATCAGCGACATCGGTAGGCACCGCGATCGCGTGGGGCAGCGTTGCGACCAAGGCTTCCAGTGGTTCAGGAGTGCGCGCCGCCAGCACCAGCCGCGCCCCAGCCTGCGCAAAGAGCGCCGCCGTCGCCGCACCAATCCCCGCCGAAGCGCCGGTAATGATCGTCACACAGTTGTTTGGATGCATAGTTATAGTTCTTCAGATACTGTTTTTGGAACCTCCAGGATGGTGGGTGGGGTTTTAGGGGCGGGCTTCGCCCTTCCGACGCCCCTCTCCAAGGTGTAGGAAGGATGCGCGGGAACCAGGTTCCCGCGCATCCTCCCACCCTTCGGCGGGGCGTAGGGGGGCCATGCCCATGCGCAGTAACGTAAGGGGCCTGCGGCCCCTAAAACCCCGCCAGAAGGGGAAATTTTTCGGGGGCCATGCCCCTTCGACGAGGCTCAGGGCAAGCCCGAACCCCCGCCAGCAGGCCCGCTAGCCGTAAGCCCTACTCCCCCGCTACGCCCTCAAATCCTAACACCGCGCACACCTCTGCGTCGTTCATCTGGGTGAAATCGGCGTACCAGCGGCCAATCGCGTCTAGGTCGTCAACCACCTCGAGGGCAACAAGTTGCTCCACTTCCGCGCCGATTGCCTCGGCAATAGCACGGGCCGCCACGGGAACGGCGACAATGATCTGGGCGGGGTTGTCCTTGCGGGCTGCACGAATCGCGGCGCGCATCGTTGTGCCCGTGGCCAAGCCATCATCCACGAGGATGACACTGCGCCCGGCGAGTTGCGGCGCAGGTCGTGTTCCACGATAGACCTGAGCGCGCCGGGCGAGTTCCTGTTCCTCTTCATACTTGACCTGTGCAATCTGTTGGGCACTAATGCGCAGGCGGGCTACTACCGCTTCATTCAGCACCAGCACGCCGCCTTCAGCAATCGCCCCCATCGCCAACTCTACTTGGTCGGGCACACCGAGTTTGCGCACCAAGAGCAGATCGAGGGGTGCCTGGAGTGCCTGCGCGATGGCCGCCGCAAGCGGCACCCCGCCCCGTGGTAGCGCCAGCACCAACGGCGCTACGTAGCCCCCGTGCGCCACCAGCCGCGCCGCCAACTCCGCGCCCGCCGTCGTCCGGTTGGCAAAACGACGCGGAGCGGTGAAACGATCAAGCATAGAACGCCAAGTCATAGAGAACCTTTAACGCAAACTCTCACCATGCAACAACCCCTCCGCCCATTGGGCATCGTCAGGCTCCAGCGGCGGATCGGGTGGCTGGCGATAGTCAATCCGCAAGTCGTAGCCAGCCCGATCATAGAGCGCATGGAGCAAAGGCGTCAGTTCCACTGAGGGTTCAGGCGTGCCATACAGCAGTGGCAAGCTAAAGCTCGGAATCGGTTGGCGCACGCCAAAAGGGCGCAACTCGGCCTGCGGACGCTGGTAAGCACGGCTCACCAGAATGCGATAGGCACTTTGCCCCACGTAGCCAGTGGTGGGCAGCGGCTCGCCACTGCGCAAGAGATCAAGCTCAACCAAGTGGGTAGAACTCGCGAGGAGACTGAGTCGTTTTTGCAGATACTGACGCCGCCCTGCGCCAAGCTTGTTGCTCGGCGAGAGAATTTCCAGTACCGTCACCACCTCGTTTGATTCCACCGCATAGCACGCCAAGTAAGTCTCGTGTAGCTCGGCAAGTTGCGGCACCTCCACAATCACCACCCCAGGTTCTGGTACCAGCATTGCGTCTGTAGTTTCGCGGAGAACGCCAGACTTCACGACCGCCACATCAGGACGTACACTGAAACTCAAATCGTCCGGACTGAGCCGCACCGTGCGCTCCTCCACGGCAACATAGTAGTGAGGTCGCAGCCGGGGTGCCAGATCGTCGCGTAGCGCCACAATCAAACTGCTGTGAACATTTGGCCACAGACGCGCATCTTCAAGGTAGGGATCCATCCCAGGAAATGGTGTTGGCATCGGGTTACCTTATGCCTCGCGTCCCGCTTCACGCTTCACGCGTCCCGCCTCCCGTCGTCGATGGCTCACCACCAGAGCCACCGCGCCGGCGGCGATAAAGATCAGGCTGATCACTTGCGCCATACGCAGCGGGCCAGCATAAAGGCTATCGAGGCGCAACCCCTCGATCCAGAAGCGGCCCGCCGAGTAATAGATCGCGTAGAGAAAGATCAGATCGCCAGGGCGTAGCCAGCGCTTACTGGCGGGCGCACCATGGCCAAAGCGCCGGTCGGCCAGCAGGAGCAGCGCCACCCCGGCAAAATTCCAGAGCGACTCGTAGAGAAAGGTAGCGTGGAAGAGTGTATCGAGCGGATACTGCTGCATGTCGGTGTAGGGCGGCAAACGATAGGCAGGATCAATCTGGAGGCCAAACGCCAGATCCGTCGGGCGGCCATAGGCCTCCTGGTTGAAGAAATTGCCCCAGCGCCCAATCGCCTGGCCCAGCAGAAAGCCCGGAATACAGACATCGATCCAGTCCCAGAAGGGCAGTTTATGCCAGCGCGTATAGATCACCACCGAAAGAACTGCGCCCAAAAAGCCGCCATGGATCGCCAAACCGCCCGTCGTCAGGTTGGGGATACTCCAGAGGTTAGAAGCGAAACGCTCCCACTCAAAGATCACATAGTAGATGCGCGCTCCGGCGATACCCAGGATCAAGCCGAGCATCAGTTGATCCCACACATGGTCGGGCTTATAGCCCCGCGCCACAGCCCGCCGCGACGCCAGATAGGACGCAATCAGTGCGCCACCCATAATCAATGCACCATACCAACGTACCGCAATGGGCAACCCAAAGAGGGTGATGTTAAAAAGATAGGGATCGTCGGGGGGGTATAGAACCATAGTTAGGGGCTCAGGGTTCAGGGCTCAGGGTTCAGGGTTCAGGGTTCAGGGTTCAGGTGTGGCTGCGCCGCTTGGCGGGGGTTCGGGGGAGGCCTCGCCTCCCCCGAAAAAATTCTTTTGTCCCGTGGTGGCGGCGCAGCCGCCATCACGGGACAAAAAGGCCCTACAAACTCGCCGCATAACGAACCGCATTGCGGAAAATGATCAGCCCATCGCCATCATCGCGCCACGGCTCGCGCGTCCAGCGCGGATGCTGTTGGGCCAGTACGGCGTTCTCAGGGTGGGGCATCAGCCCCAAGACATTGCCTTGGGGATTGCAAACACCGGCGATGTCATCGCGCGAGCCATTGGGATTAGCGGGGTAACCCACAGGCATCCCCGGCTCGGCGGTGTAGCGCAGCGCCACCAAGCCCCGCGCCAACAGTTCCGCCAGATCGGTCTCGCCGCGCAGGGAAATCCGCCCCTCGCCGTGGGCAACGGGCACCTCAATGGGCCGCCCAAGCCCTTGCGTAAAGTGGCACACACTGCCCGGATCGGCCTCAAGTTGCACCCAACGACACTCAAAGCGCGCCGAGTCATTGTTAGTCAGGGTGAGCGCCGCTTCGCTGTGGCCCTCCCAGCCGGGCAGCAAGCCCGCCTTGACCAATACCTGAAAGCCGTTACAGATGCCGATCACCGGGCGGCCATCAGCGACAAAACGCCGCAGTTGCTCGCCCAAGCGGTGGGCGAGATCTACAGCGAGCAACTTGCCCGCCCCTAGATGATCGCCATACGAAAAACCACCAGGAATAATAAGCATGCCATAATCGGCCAATTTAACCATTCCTTTGGCCAATTTATTCACATGCACCCGCTCTGGGACGGCACCAGCAAGTGTACAAGCCAACGCGGCATCGCGATCACGGTTAATACCGGGAGCGCGTAAAATAAGAGCCCGAATAATCATGTATATGTACCATTTACTTTGCATGTGGTTGCGGGGGCCGTGCCCCCGCAGTCACCCCCCCGTGTGGGGGTGCGGGGGCACGGCCCCCGCAAATTTCCCTTGATGGGCTTGGGGCTTGCCCCAAGCCCATCAACTCCACCGAAACTCAATCTCAACTTCACCAATCTTAATCTGATCGCCCTGACGCAGACGGCGCGGCGAGCGCGGGGTGATCAGCGAACCATTGAGCAGGGTGCCGTTGGTGCTGCCGAGATCGGTGACGGTATAGAAATCGCCATCGCGCTGGATCGTCGCGTGATGGCGCGAGGCGATGCCACGGTCATGCTCAGCCAGATCCACTTCGGGATAGTGATTCTGGCGCGGGTCGCGCCGCCCAACGCGCACCGGCTGCTTACTCAAGTTTAATTCCCAGGTGCGGTGGGGTGAGCGTACGATGAGTCGTGCCGCCAATGGCCCGCCCAACGGGGTGCCACACGTAGCGCAAAAGCGCGCTTGAGGCTTGTTGACGCGCCCGCAATGGTGACAGGGCGGGGTTGTCTCCTCCTGAGGCGGCGGCGGGGGGGGCGGCGCTTGCTGGGCTGGGCGACGGACTGGCTTGGCTGGTTTTTTTGCCGTGGGTGGCGCTGTCTGCGGTGGTTGCGGCGTCACCGGCGGCGGAGACGCCACCGCTACCGGGCGCGGCGCAGGTGGCACGTAGGGGCTGTCGAGGCAGGCCAAGAGCGCCTGTTCCATCTCGGCACAACTACTAAAGCGCTGCTCGCGGCTCAGATCCATCGCACGAATAATCACTGCCTCGGTACGCGCATCCACCGAAGGGTTCAATTTGCTCAGCGAACCCGCATGCGGCGTCTGAAGGGGCACCGGTGGCAGATTGGTCAGCAAGTGCAACAGCGTCGCCCCCAGGGCGTAGATGTCGCTCCGCGCATCGGTCTGCCCACGGCCATACTGCTCCGGCGGCGCATAGCCCGCCGACCCCATGGCAATCGTATCCTTCGCCTTCCCCTGCTTGTGCGTACGCGCTACGCCAAAATCAATCAGCTTAAGTTGCCCCTCCGGAGTCACCATAATATTGGAAGGCTTGAGATCGCGGTAGATGATGGGCGGATGTTGGGTATGCAGGTAGTGCAACACCCGGCAGAGCTGAATGCCATAGCCCAGCGCGTCGCCCTTAAGTAACGGCGCATTGGCATCACGCATCCGATCTTCAAGTGTCTGCCCCGCAACAAACTCCATAACCATCGTCGGGCGACCCTCATGCTCGAAGAGTTCAAGCACAATGGGCAGGCTCGGATGTTGGAGCGACTTGAGCAGCAACGCTTCGCGCTCAAAGAGTTGGCGGCTTTCGACCAACTCATCGGGCATCAGTTCACCCTGTGGGCGCATCTCCTTCAACGCCCAGATCGTCTGGTCACTGGCGCGGTGTACCCGATAGACCGCGCCCATACCGCCGCGGCCAATCAGGTTTACGACCGAGTAGCTATCATTCGTGCCGCGCGCGAGCGTCCCCGGCGCAAGCAGTTCTTGCATAATCATGGTGCCTTCGCCAGTTGTGAGGTGCGGGATGGGGGATGGGGGATGCGGGATGCGGGATGAGTACTTCCACGCCTTGCCGATCAGATTATACCATGCCACCTCCGCTGGGGGGGCGGTAGTCGTAAAGCCGCCATAGCTCTTTTTTGGCAATAGACATGGTTTCGCTGCGCGGCAATGTACTTTACCGTTTGACGAGAGGTGCGGAGGGCTTGGCCCCTCCGCACCCACTCCATCGGGATGGGGTCGCAGGCCCCATACGCATGAACGTAAGGGGCCTGCGGCCCCTTAAACCCCGCTGGGAAGGGAAATTTTTCGGGGGCCATGCCCCAATACGTTTCAAAT
>RSAS01000605.1 GCA_003934145.1 Candidatus Viridilinea halotolerans
GGCTGCGCGACGCGCTCGAACAGGAGCAGCAGTCATGAATGGATGCCTACAACTGGCCATTATTGCGGCCCTCATGGTCGCAGCCATCGTTTTTGGCAGCGTGTCGCCTGCGTTCGTTGACGCAGCGGTCGCATCGGGAGATGTCGTAATCACCCTGCTCTCCAAGCTCACCACGAACTACCCGAGCTGCATGTATCCATGCAGGTAACGTCGTAGTCGAACCCTGAACCCTGAACCCTGAACCCTGAAGAACCCACACGGGCACCATGCGCTGCCCGCGAGCGGGTGGTGCATGGTTGCCCAAGGAGCCAATCATATGCGCCGCCCCCTCCACACCCAGAACCACACCATGACGAGCCTCGCCGCGAGCAGCGTCTGCCTGCTTGTCGTCATGACGTTGCTTATGGTCGCCAGTCTTGTTGGGGATCTCATCGCCCACTTGTGGGCGGAGATGCAGCCGTTGTTGGTACTCTTTGGTGCTGCATGATGTGAGTAGCGAATGGCGAGTGATGAGTGATGAGTGGCGAGCAATGCCCGCTCTACCGCTCTACCGCTCTACCGCTCTACCGCTCTACCGCTCTACCGCTCTACCGCTACAACGCTCTACCGCTACAACGCTCTCCCGCTCTCCCGCTCTCCCGCTCTCCCGCTCTACCGCTCTACCGCTACAACGCTCTCCCGCTCCCCGCTCTCCCGCTCCCCGCTCTCCCGCTCCCCGCTACAACGCCCCCGGCCACTAATGGCCAGGGGCGTTGTGATTCTCTGGTGGTATGGTACGATACCAACCAATTCCCTCACCAGAGGGTTCCGGTTGGGGATCATGCGCCGACCACAGATGCGCTACTACGTAGGGGGCGCGAGCGCACGTGATTCCCTCGTATCCTCCCGCTCTCAGGCGGGGTGTAGGGCATCGCCCTTCAGATTTCAGTCATACCCAAAAGACGTTACCACGGTAGTCATACGCGAAAGTAGCTGTATTGATGATCAAAGAACTGAAACTAGAAGACTGGAAAAGCTTTGCCGAAGCAACCTTATACATTGATCCGCTCACACTCCTGATTGGCAGTAATGCCAGTGGCAAATCCAATGCACTCGATGCACTGCTCTTCCTGCATCGCATAAGCCAAGGTATTGCGCTCTTTCCCGCCATTGCCGGCGACGTGAATCTTCCTGCGTTGCGCGGGGGGATGGAGTGGGTTTGCCGCAAGCCGGAGAGGATGTTCCGGCTTACCATTACGGTCGGCAGCCACCAAGAGCGGCAAGATTATCGCTACGAGTTGGCGGTGTTGGTGAATGGCACGCGGGCCGAAGTCTATGCGGAAGCCCTTGCCCTGTTGACCTACAGCCCCCGTCGCAAGAGCCCTAAAGAGAAGATGCTCTTCCAGACGAAGCAGGAAGAGGCGAACGCGCCTGGTATCCCTACCTACTTCTCAACCGGAACGCAAGGTTGGGGCAAACGCCACGATTTGAACCGTTCTCACGCCATTCTGTCTCAAATCGAGACGTTGAACGTCAAGCGAGAGATCGTTGAAGGCGCAAAGTTGGTTCTGCATCAGGTGCAAAAGATCTTTGTCTTTGACCCCATTCCTAGCCATATGCGCACCTATAGCCCGTTGTCAGAACGGCTCCTGACCGATGGTTCCAATATTGCGGGCGTTTTGGCCGGGCTTGAACATGAGCACAAAGCAAGGGTCGAAGCGACGCTAACCCACTATCTCAAAGCATTGCCTGAACGCGACATCAAACGGGTTTGGACTGAACTGGTCGGAAAATTTCAGACCGATGCCATGCTCTATTGCGAAGAGGGATGGGAAAGCCTGTCTACGCATGAAGTGGATGCACGCGGTATGTCCGACGGTACGCTGCGTTACCTCGCCATCGTAACGGCGCTGCTCACGCGGGAACCGGGGAGTCTGCTGGTGATTGAAGAGGTGGACAACGGCTTACACCCATCACGCACTCACTTTCTGCTTGACATGCTGAAGACGCTAGGCAAGGAACACAACATTGATATTCTGGCCACCACTCACAACCCCGCGCTGCTCGATGCGGCTGGGGTAAAGATGCTCCCCTTCATTGTGGTTGCTCATCGGGACGAGGCCACGGGATTCAGCCGTTTAACGCAACTTGAAACGCTCGACCAACTACCCAAATTGATCGCAGGTGGCAGCTTAGGAAGCCTCTCCAGCAGAGGCCGCATTGAGGCCGCGCTCAAACGGGAGGGCGCATGAGCAAGCGGGTTCTCATCATCGACACCAGCATCCTGTGTGTCTGGTTAGCGGTGCCGGGCATGGAGACATGCGGGCCAGAACACGACAAGTGGGAGAAGCAACGAGTTGACGACAAGCTCAAGGCAGAGAGGGCGAAAAAGACGACCTTCGTACTTCCGCTTGCCAGCATTATCGAAACAGGCAACCACATCGTCCATGCCAAACACAGCCAAAGGAATCGCGGCCAAGCCCTAGCCGACCTCATACGAAAAAGCGCCGACGAAGAGTCGCCCTGGGCCGCCTTCTCCGATCAATCGGTCTTATGGTCGGCAGAAAAGCTGAAAGACCTGGCTGAATCCTGGCCCGACCTCGCAGCCCAAAAGCTCTCTCTCGGCGACGCGACCATCAAATATGTGGCTGAATACTACGCGCAATCGGGCTATGCCGTCGAAATTCTCACCGGCGACCAGGGCTTAAAAGCCTACGAACCGATCCGACCAGTTGCCGTGCCACGGCGGCGGCGGTGATGTCTTGCTGCGCCAAACTATCGGGATTGAGAGGTATGGATTCTTCGCGCTGCAATCCGGTGCAGAGCAATGCAAAGACAACCGCACGATCACGTTAAAGGATAAATGCCTGACCCATGAAGCATGCTACACATGATCGTCCAGCGAATCACGTTCCTGAGATGCAGCATCCTGCTCGTAGGAGGCGGCAAGATCACGCATTGCATGGGCCAATCGAAAGTATCCCTGTGCCTCCACAGCGTCAGCCTGCGCCCGGTACTTCTCAGCAAGCTCGCGCTCCTCACGACCAACTGATGCCCAGAATACTCCTCGAGCATTGAAAAGTCCTGTGGTGAATCCTTGGCGCAACTGCTGGGCTTCTCTGGCGTTGAGTGCAGTTGCGGTGGCATGGTGGATCCAGAGGCCATCCGGATCAGGGGGCACAAAGATCAGCACTTTGCCGGCCATCGACAATGCATTTTCCAGGTGTCCGGAGGCCGCGCATGACGTGATCACCTGCTCCAGCCACGGCGCGAGTGCATCGCCGTTGTATGATCCATCAGGCTGTGTTCCAGGAGGTGTCTGCCAGTGGTTAAGCAGCCGGTAGGCCTGCTCAGCCATTACTTTCCGGTGTTCCGTGGGCTCTGTAGCTTCAGTCTCTTGCATACGAATGACCTCGCAGAAGAACATCGGGTCTTCGGCAAGTTGCTGCTCGAGGTGTCTTGGGCGAGCCCCATGACGGCCATCAAGTAGCGGGAGGAAATTCCACTCGAGATAGAACAGATCATCAGAATTCGTCGTTGGATCAGCTTGCAGCGCCGTGATAATGTCGGTAATGCTGTGTACATCGTGCGCTTGGGGAGTGTCCCGTTGTTGGATGACGGCCTTGAGCACACGGACTGCCTGCTGACTATCAACGGGCAGTTGATCATGGATGCGCCACTCCAGGCATGTCATTGCCGCACATGCCCGCCCGTGCGCGACAAGCCGGTCGATCGCAACCTCGATATCAGTAGTGGCTTCACGTGGGTTTACATTTGCATTTGACCAGTATGGTGCTTCGTCGCCTTTCAGACTATTACTCACTCGCTCCCAGGTTGCGAGGGTAAAGGGTAGATAGGCGAACAGCATACCGATTTGTGATGAGGTCCACCCTGATGTGTCGAGCATATCGACCCAGTCCCACGATCGGGTGTGGAACCGCCCTCTGATAAAGCCGCCAGCAAACTGGGCGAGCGATCGTATCGGCGACTCGATCAGCGCCGGAAGGATGACCTGCTCGGCCACGTTGTCAGACACCGCAGCCCCAAAGCCAGCACCGACATTCCAGGGTTCCTCGACTGCACTCGCGAGTTCGAGTACCGCATCGATACCGCCAGCAGCGAATGTCTCTGCCACCGCTAATTGGCGGCGTGCATCAAGCTCCTGCATCTGAGCCTCGTGGTTTCCGCGCCGATCAAACAGCTTGTGGATGCGTGAGATGAAAAGGCGCCGATGCCGGTACTGCGGCATATCAGGGGCGAGGCGTTCGGCTATTTCTGCCATAGATTGGACAACTTGTGGCTCTAAAGCCCACTTCGTATCAGCGAACTTTCGGTGTCGTGCGACGAGGTCAGCCAGTGCCGTCCAGATCGAGAGTCGATCAGCCTCAGCCATCAGACTCACCGTATCTGAGCGCAGGTGCGCGAGCAACTGATCGCGTGAGGGCGGGGGGAGATCGCCAAGCCGCTCGATCAGCACCGTGAGTTTAGACGGCTCACGTTGAGCGATCTGAACCGCAAGATCTGCGTATGCGTTGACCTGTGCCCAATACTCTCTCTCGCTGACCCCCTCAGACCAACTGTCAGGAATTATCGTGCGCCATGTTGGGCGATGTGTTCCCATAGACATCTGGTGCCCGCTGGGCAGAAGCGCGAGAAGCAGGTTCCACGCTATGTCCGGCTGTTCGCGCTGTAATGTGGTGACAGCGGTCTGACGAGTGGTGAAGGATGCGCAGGTCTGTGGATACCAGGGCATCAGGATCGTTGATAGTGAGTTAGCCGGCCGGTTTGCCCAGGTTCCCCCAGGGTCAAGCGCGGCAAGCTCGCCGAGAATTACGACAACGTGGATCAGCAATGCTGGATCCCACGCCAGCGTCTCGAGTGCCCATAGTAGCCCAGTTATGTATGTTCGCCCAGTGGCTCCGCCGTGTTCTTGGGCAAAGATGTGCGTAAAAGGAGATGGCGTAAGACTGAGCACGCGCTCAACTGTATCAAGAAATGCGCCCGGCGAAGCTTCCGCTAGAAGCGGAAGGAGATCACCGGCGCTCGCCCACTGCACCCAGTCGTCATCGGCCAAGATTTCTCGCACAGCCAAAGTTGCCGTTGTTTCGGCCTTGTGCAGGGAGCAAGAACTCAGCGCCTGTGGGAGACTGCCCATGAGGGCAAGGGTCTCTGCCAAGCCACTACGAAGTGTACGTGAATATTGAAAAATCTTACCATGCACGCTGGAAGCGTAGCGATCATCAAGGGGAAGATCAAACTGCGGGTCTCGCTCACGCAACACGTGGATGGCCGTGAGACGGAATCGCTCTAGATGCTCGTCAAACAAGCGAGAGCCGAGCGCAAACCAGCTTTCGTAGCGCGATGCCACCTTCCAGACGCCATCCCGCTGGGAAAGGGGAGTGCCCGATCGGAGTGCGATGTCACGCATCGTTCCGATCCACTCCCCATAGGAGTTTCCCGAGAGGTGCTCCACCATGGCGCGATCTGCCTCTGCGTTTTCATTCCAGCCACCGAGCAGCATGGCAATGGCTAACTCGGACGCATCGGTGCGCTGTGCCCACTCTGGCATCAGCGAGAGATTCTGCAGACACCGAAGGAGAAAGTTCAGGTTGCCGCCGCTCTTCTGCGTTAACACACGGGCGCGTTCCTTTGGATAGCCAGCTTGCACCAGTATCTCGCGCAATTGATCGGCCTTTGGGTTTGGCATCGCAACCCGATTTGGGTGTGGAATACCGCCAGGGCGGCTGGCAAAGATAACCGCGTGGCCGCCACGACGTGCTTGCTCAAGGAGCTTGGTTGACCCGGAATCCTCTTCATCAGTAGCGAAGTTAGCTACTATGGTATGCCGCGGACGAAGGCCATTGATGATCCTCCAGCCATCAGGATTGGAGATAATCAGACATCGGCTAGCAGCATCAATTCGTACATCCTCATCCAAGGCGGCGATGAAGGCTGCGACAAAGTCGGCGATCTGGCTAGGGAAGTGAGTGTCCAGTTGGAGTTGTACGAGTTTCCCTGCAAACAGCTCCCGTAGCTGTTCCCGTGCTGCTTCACGATTTACAAGAAACACGTCCGGAGTCAGCGGTGGTGGTTCACCAATCGTTCGGAGGGTCGTCCAGCACTGCTCCGGAGTTTGTAGATACTGCTCTGGAAGAGCTAATTTCTGTGCCAGCCAGTGATCGATGGCGGGAAAATGTCGTAACCAGTCAATAAGAACAGATCCGTCAATCACCTTAACGCCGCGCCACTCGTTGCGCTGCCGCCGTTCCTTCAACCAATTGGCCTGCGCATCTGTTTTCCAGGTATGGGGCCAGTCTCTTCTTCCAGAGAGCGGGGTCACGAAAACGAAAGTCGACTCTCCTCGAATGGCTTCGGGTGTGGCGGTGGTCAAATCTCGATAGTCGGATGTAGCTTTATTTCCGGCTTCGAGACCGGTTCCTATCTCCCAGTAGGAGCGCCCCTCCGGAACAAATGGTTCGAAGTCAAAGTCTGTGTCCAAGACTCCATCAGGCCCGTGCTGGCCAATGCTATCGGCCAGTGGGAACCGCCGCTCCTTCGGGCTTGGGGAGGAGGCTGCAACCAGGCGATACACAAGCTCGACGATCACCCCTTGTGCATCACGCGCATTGCTGCGCACCCAGTCATCGAGACGGTTTTCTGAAACGAGTGAGCCATAGATCATAGTAATTGCCCCTGGGCCTAGTAGCCGTCACATTCCTGCTTATTTCAGTAGCACGCATATTCACCAACTAACAACTCGACAATCCATCCAGTGCAAATCTTGCGTCATGCCATCCTACGGCGCTTCCCGCAGGTAGTGGAACAACGTCGCACGGATCATGCTAAGCTCACGGGATAGGCACACACCCACCCCCTCAACCCCGCCTGCGCGGGCGCAGCACTTGAAGCACGCGGCGCGCCTCACCATCAACCCAGGTATTGCCGGAGCAGCCGCCGGTGTGGGCTTTGACCTTGTGCAGGCGCAGCGGGATTGTCGTGTGCCACTGCTGAAGCTGGCTAACACACGTTGCGAGGGCCGGATCGGTAAGGAGATGTTGACTGCGACCGGCCACGAGATCAAGCACGACCTGGGCATCGAGAAAGAGATCGAGGTCAATGGCCCCCACGCGCAGCGCCAACGCCACACCCTGATGGGCCGCGTGCGCTTCGGCTAGGATGATCGACGCCGAACGAAGCAGACCCGAAGCATACCAGCGTCGGCCCTGGCTGACCACTTCGCACGCCCAGCCCACCGGGCCTGCCGGATCGAGGCGCGAGCCGTCGCTGTAGATGTCCACATGCATGTGGGTGTCCGTTAAATCAATGAAAAATCAATGCCTTAGGGCAATTGCATCTTAAATCCCCAGTACCTGCTCGAGGTAGGATTCCTTGAGCGCCGCACGGAAGCGCTTGGCCTTCATACTGCCTTTGCTTGGCTCCCGACGTAGGAGATTGAGGGCAATGTGGCGCATCA
>RSAS01000691.1 GCA_003934145.1 Candidatus Viridilinea halotolerans
TGGAGGGGCAACGCCGCCGCGTAGTTTCCTTGCGAGTGGTAGAGTTCGGCGAGGTTGGCGAGGCTCACGGCGGTATCGGGATGTTCGGCCCCCAGCACCCGCTCGTGGATCGCAAGGGCGCGTTCGTACAGTGGCAGCGCTGCCGCGTAGTTACCCTGCTTACGGTGGAGTTCGGCGAGGTTGTTGAGGCTGGTGGCGGTCTCGATATGCTCAGCCCCCAGTACATGCTTGCGGATCACTAGGGCGCGTTTGGCAAACGGCAGCGCCGCGTCGTACTTCCCCTGATCCTCGTACAGTAAGGCGAGGTGGTTGAGGCTGGCGACGGTCAGGGGATGCTCAGCCCCCAGCACCTCCTCAGTAAGCACCAACGCCTCGTGCAGCAGTGGCTCCGCTGCGTCATAGTTTCCTTGGATTTGCGCTACCCGCCCCAAGAGGTCGAGCGCCGTCGCTTGCCCCTGTTTCTTGTCAGCGGCCTGAAGTAGCCCCAAGGCCCGCTCGCCATAGGCTTCTGCCGCCGCATAATCCGCCTGCTGCTCGGCGATTTGCCCGCAGTAGAGATAAGCAATCCCTGCCGCATTGCGATCCCCGCGCCATTCAAAGAATTGCGCCACGCGCTCCAGGCTGGGGGCGATGGTTTTGCCGTGGTTGAAGCGGATCAGGGTAGGCACGGTGTGAAAGAGCGCCGCACGCAGTTCGTTGGCGTCGAAGTTGCGTTGCCATTGGGCTGCGTTTACGCCTGCTTCGCCACACGCTTCGAGCCAGGCTTGTAGCAGCAGTTTGGCGTTTTCCTGGTTCTGAAGCCATGGCGCACGCGCCGCTTGGGTGGCGGGGTCGCCGCTGAGCCGCCATGCACGCCAGCGCGCTTGGGCGGCGGCTACGTCATGTGGCCCGTGGCGGTGGGCCCATTCGGCAATGCGCTGGTGCAGTTGGAGGCGTTCGTTGGCGGCGGGTTGGGTGAGCAGGCTGCGTTCGTAGAGGGTGAGCAGGGTGGTGCGTAGCGCGGCGCCCTGCTGTTCGCTCACCACGGCGGCGGCCTGCTCATCGAAACTCAACGGGTCGGGCGGCAGCGCCGCGAGGGCGATGAGGGCGCGTTGGGCGGCGTAGGGGAGCAACTTGTAGCTGGCTTGGATGAGGGCGTCTAGGTTGAGGCCCTGTTCGATCGGCTCAATTCCCAAGAGGCGCCGCCACCAACTGCGCCGTCCGCGATAGTTTTGGGCCAGTTATGAATTGTGCAGGTACGTCCTTGCAATATCCCTGCTGGTGAGTATACTTGTTGATCAAGGTTCACCTTCACGCATGAGGAGCGCTCCATGCCCCCGGACGCCGAAGCCTCGCCCCTCACCACCGCCCGTGATGGCATCCGTCGCGCCCGTTGGCCCGCGCTACTCGCCGGTGTGGGTGGCGCGGCGACCGTGGGCCTGCTGGGTGCAGCAGGTTTGGCGCCACTCCTCGCTGGCTTGGGCGCGGGGGCGCTGGCCACTGGCCCGGTGATCGAGTGGTTCACCAGTATGGGCATGAACGCCCTCGCAGGCTGGGTGGGCAACCTCG
>RSAS01000378.1 GCA_003934145.1 Candidatus Viridilinea halotolerans
AGACCTGTGAGGTCTATGCTCTCCCTTATTTGAAAGGTATTGGGCCATGCCCCCGAACCCCCGCCGGAAGGCCCACCAGAGGCTTACGTTCATGCGTATGGGAGGGCGAAGCCCTTCCCGAAAACCCCTCCCACGATCCTGGAGGTTCCAGAAACATTATCTGAAGCCTTCCCTATAGCCTACAACCCCTGATAGAGCGCCAGCGTCTTCTCGGCAATGGCATCCCAGCTAAAGTGATCTTCGACGCGCTTGCGCCCGGCTTGGCCCATGCGCATGCGTAGGGCTTCATCGCTGGCCACGCGATTGATCGCCGCCGCAAGGTTGGCCGCGAAACCCTCAGGATCGCGGGGCGTGAAGCTATCCCCAGCCAAGTCGAGATCAACCAGCAGCCCCGTCTCTTCGGGAATCACCACCTCTTTGATGCCGCCCACGGCGGAGGCGACCACCGCCGTCTCGCAGGCCATCGCCTCCAGATTGATAATGCCAAAGGGTTCGTAGACCGAAGGGCAGCAGAAGACGGCAGCGTGGGAGTAGAGTTGGATCACATCCGGGCGGGGCAGCATCTCCCTGATCCAGATCACATCGGGGCGCGTTGCACTCACCGCCGCGACGCGCTCTTCCATCTCGCGGCCAATCTCGGGCGTATCGGGGGCACCCGCGCAGAGTACCACTTGCAGCCCGGGCATCAGGTGCGGAATGGCATTGACAAGGTGAATGATCCCCTTCTGGCGCGTAATGCGGCCCACAAAGAGCACGAAAGGGCGGGCGGGATCGATGCCGTAGCGGGTCAGCACGTCGGTCGCGGTGGCCTTGCGATACTCCTCAAGGTCAATGCCGTTGTAAATGACATGCACCCGTTCGGGGGCGATATTGAAGAAACGCAGCACATCGGCGCGCGTCTCTTGCGAAACGGCAATGATCGCATCGGCCTGCTCAATGGCGGTGCGCTCCATCCAAGAACTGAGATGGTAGCCATTACCGAGTTGTTCCACCTTCCAAGGGCGCAACGGTTCAAGCGAATGGATGGTGAGCACATACGGGACGCCCCAGAGTTTACTGGCCAAGAGGCCGCCCATATCGGTGTACCAAGTGTGGCAATGCACCACATCGGCATCAAAATGATCTTTCGCCATCAAAAGCGAACGCGCAAACGCATCCACTGCGCCACTAAAACGCGGATCGGTATTGCGTTTGGTTTCGGGCCACTGGGCATACCCCTGCACACTGAGTTCAGGCGTAGCGCTGTTTTGATCGCCAAAGCAGCGCACCTCCACCGCCACCAACTTAGCCAGCGCCCGACTGAGGTACTCGACATGGACGCCGGCCCCACCGTAGACATTGGGCGGATATTCGTTCGTGAAGAGCGCTACTTTGCGCAACGTGGTCATGGGGATACTCCTTTAATCTCTATGGTTGGTGGCGGGGAGATGCGTTGGGGGCCACGCCCCCACGCCCCCGCCGGGCGAGGAGATGCGTTGGCATACCTATTTACGCAATAAAGCAAAAGTAACGCTGTGGCTTTTGTCACCCTGAGCGCAGCGAAGGGT
>RSAS01000954.1 GCA_003934145.1 Candidatus Viridilinea halotolerans
GCCACGCAGGATACGCATGCCTGTGCCTGTAATGGCCTTGGTTTCGCTGCGGAACAGCAGCGGCAGTGGGCTGTGGCGCTACAGCACTACCAGCGCGTGCTTGATGAATTCCCCAACGCCACGCAGGATACGCGGGCGAGAGCTTGCAATGGTCTTGGCTACGTCACGCAACAACAGGGGGATTTATTGCAATCCGCAGCACACCACCAGCGCGTCCTCGACGACTTCCCCAACGCCACGCAGGATACGCATGCCTGTGCCTGTAATGGCCTTGGTTTCGCTGCGGAACGGCAGCAGCAGTGGGCCGTGGCGCTACAGCACTACCAGCGCACCCTTGCTGAGTTCCCTGCTGCCGATGCATCCACCCACACATATGCCCGCACCGCGATTGAGCGAGTGCGCGCAAAGGGATGAGGGAAGAGGCGAAGAGGCGAAGAGGCGGGAGGCGGGAGGCGAGGATGAGGGATGAGGGATGAGGGATGAGGGATGAGGGATGAGGTTCTCAGGTATACAGTTTTTTGCTCTACCGCTTTCTGATGCGGTGCAACGCGATAAGGAAGCATCCATAGACCTGGCAGGTGGGGCGCGTGCAGCAGCTTGGGGTACGCAAAGAGCCTACCGCGCCCCACCTGCTCGGTCTCATGAGCCGTTGGTTACCCCAAGAGCCTACCGCGCCCCACCTGCTCGGTCTCATGAGTCCTTGGCTGCCCCCCAAAACCTGCCAGGTACGCGCCGTTGGACTCTTGGGGATACCACTGGCGGCTGCACGGCGCGCACCTAGCAGGTTGTTTGTCCGCTTTATGCGTCTGCTAGCAATTGCCCCATGGAACACAACCGATATGGTGGGATGCCCCATGGCAGGGCGTAGCAGCAGCAGCGGCCTGTGGCTCGCGGTGCGCGCATGCTTCCCTCGGTGGCCGCTGCTACGCCCCTACATGTGGGGAAAGGTGGGTTGTTCGTCCAACCAGAGGGTGCGCGCTTGCCAAGAGCTCGGTGCAAAGCTGTGCGCCACACACGGGGCTTCGACAGGCTCAGCCACCGCGTCGCCACATCTGTTCCTCAGTTCCTCTGTTCTGCTCCCCGTGCCAGCCACTGCGCCAACTCATCACGGCCCGTGAAATCGAGCAGCGCATCGGCCAGATCAAGCATCTGCGTCGCGCCCAGGGCTTTTACCTGCGCGGTCATCGCAGCGTTCAGCGGGCCGTAACGACGAGCCAGTTGGCGCAGTAGCAACGTCAACTGGCCCTCTTCGCGGCCCTTGGCCAGCCACTTCTGGATGAAGGGCGACTCCTCCATGCCGTAACTATCATACTGCACAATCTGTTCAGCCATCGCGGCAACCTCCTTATCAGTACAAAGCGTAAGAAACTCGATCAACAGCAACGTTTGCAGTTCACCACTCGTCCCTGTGACGATCTGTTGTACTGCTCGGCGCAACGCGGGCTTGGGATCGCGTAGGCGCGTCTGGCCAATCAGCGCCGCCAGCGCCGGGCGGTTCAAGGCCAAGAGCGTCTCGCCATCCAGTTCCCAAAGTCGAATCACAT
>RSAS01000956.1 GCA_003934145.1 Candidatus Viridilinea halotolerans
GACCTGTGAGGTCTATGCTCTCCCTTATTTGAAAGGTATTGGGCCATGCCCCCGCCCCCCCGCCGGGCGGCTGCGCATGGGCGAAGCATCCCCCACTCCCTGCCGGGCCGCTGCACTGGCTGTATAAAGGTTAGATCGTGCCCCTGCAAGTTCCTAAAAGCCCCTCGCTGGCCACGCAAGTCTCCAAGGCGGTCGTCTGGAATACGCTCTTTGTCCCGCTACGCCTATTGGCGGAGGTGTTGGCGACGCTGGTAAAGTTGAACCAGCTCTCGCTGGCCAGTTTTGGCCTGCTGGCGATTGTCAGTGGGGCGAGTAAGGTGTTGGGTACCGGCGTTGACCTTGGCACGACGCGGGCGCTACCGAAGTATATCCCGGAGACGAATCGCAGCGGAGGGGCGCTGGCCACGCTGCGCCTGTTGCAGCTCATTCTGGCGGCCAAAGTCTTTTTGCTGCTGCTGGTGGCCGGCGGGCTGGCGATCTTTCAGCCCAGTTTTTTGGCCTACCTGCGCGGGTTGATTACCGGCGATCAGCGCCTCGATGACGCCAGCCAGGGGGTGTTGCTGGAATTTGTGGCGCACTACGGGTGGTTCTTGGCGGTAACGATTGTGGCGCTGCTCTTTTTGGGCATCTGCTACAACATGCTCATGGCCTACCTGAGTAGCTTCTTTAAGCAACGCGCCTGGAATAGCATCGACCTCGCGGCCAAGCTTTTGCCCCAGGTGCTGATTGTTGCGGCGATTCTGGCGGGCTGGGATATTCTGGGGGTCTTGGGGGCAATGATTTTGGCCCCGACGATCGCGGTGGTGCTGGCGAGTTGGCAGGTGCTGCGTCTGCGCCGCGAATTGCAAGCTGACGCGGTAGCGCCTGTCGTGGCCATGCCATTGCGCGCCTGGCGTCACTGGCTGCCCCAGGGTTTTATCCGTTATTCAGCCGTCTCCTTCCTCATGACCGCCACCGATATGATTGCCAGTGTCAATTTTGCGCTCTTTCTCGCGGGCGATCTCGGCGATGTGGCGGTGATCTGGGCGGGCAGTTCGTTGGTGGCGATGGCGTTGGGGTATCTCTACACGCCGATGGTGGGCGTGCAGGTACCGCTCTTCGCGCGCGTGCGCCAAGGCGAAGGCGGTACGCTCAACGGGGCGTACCAATCGCTTGTGCGCCTCCAGTTGCTGCTCTTGGTGCCTGGCGGCGTCGGGTTGATGCTGCTGGCCGAACCGGCGCTACTGGTGATCAGCCCGCAATATCTCGTCGCCGCACCGATTGTCTGGGTGCTCGTGCCGTGCCTCTTCGTCGAATGTCTGCTCACCACGGCCCACAATGCGCTGATTGTCTACGAGCGGCTGTCGGCAATCATCGCCTCGCGCCTGATCACCTTGGCGGTGGTGTTACCCTTAGCCTGGCTGCTACCGCCCGTCGTAGGACTCGTCGGCGTGGCGTTGGCCTTTGGCTTGGCGCGCGTTGGCTCGGGCCTCTGGGTGACGGCGAGCGGCATGCGCCTACTGGAGCTACGCTGGCCCTGGCGCTTCACGCTGCGCGTCTGTGGCGCGACGGTAGCGATGGGACTGCTTATTTTGGCTACCCGTGGCCTGCTGCCGCCGCTGCCCACGGAGGCCAACCTGGGCGAACGGCTGATCGAAGCCGGCTGGCTCTTGGGCCTGGCGGGCGTTGGCGCGGTGGCCTTCTTTGCCACCTTGCGCCTGCTCGGCGGGCTTGATCCCCAGGATCGGGCGCAGTTGGAACGCATGAAACTGCCGCTGAAGCGCTGGATCATGAAGTTGTTGTAGTTTTGGGGCAACCAAGTTGCCCCATTGGGATGTATGGGGGAACCGGGTTCCCCCATACCCCCTTGGGAAAGGGCGGGGGAACCGGGTTCCCCCATACCCCCTTGGGAAAGGGCGGGGGAACCGGGTTCCCCCATACCCCCTTGGGAAAGGGCGGGGGAACCCGGTTCCCCCATGTATTACCCATCCAGAACACATGAAAATAGCCCTTTACAATCTCACCACTACCACCCGCTTCGGCGGGGTCGAGAGTTTCGTTTGGGATCTGGCGCGTGAGCTGGCCGGGCGCGGCCATGCGGTGACGCTGTTGGGGGGCGTGGGCGCGCGCCGCGAGGCGGGGCCTGGTGTGCGCGTGCAGACCTTCCCGTTTATCTCGCGGCGCGTCTTTCAGGCCGTACCACCGTTGCGCCGCGCCTATGCCGAGGCGAAGTTGGCCGAGCGGTTGACGATGGCGGTGGCGGCGTTGCCCGCGCTCGTCGCTGGGCGCTACGACATCATTCATTTACAGAAGCCCTACGACATGGGGCCAGCCCTTCTGGCGCGGCGGCTGAGTGGAGCCAAGGTGCTGCTTGGCTGCCACGGCGAGGATTTCTACCGTGGCGACCGGCTGCTCGCCCGCCAGATGGACGGCGCGGTCTCCTGTTCCCACTTCAACGCCGCAACGGTGGCGCAGCGTTATGGCTTCACGCCGACGGTGATCTTCAATGGCATAGACATGCACCTCTTCCGCCCGCAGCCGCGTGATGCCAGCCTGCGCCCGGCCTTGGGCATGCCCTTTGATGCGCCGCTCCTGCTCTTTGTCGGACGCTTGCAACCCTGGAAGGGGCTAGAGACCGCCATCCGCGCCCTGGCGTTGCTCCCCGGTGTACATCTCGCCGTCGCTGGGGATGGCGAGGATCGCATGCGCCTGACCGCACTCGCCAGCGAACTCGCGGTCACCGCGCGCCTCCACTGGCTCGGTGCGGTGGAACGGACGCACCTGCCGCGCATCTACAGCAGCGCCGACCTGCTGGTAGCCACCAGCCACGCCAGCGAGACCTTCGGCATCGGCTTGGTCGAGGCACAAGCCTGCGGGCTGCCGGTGGTCGCCTCACGTTTTGGCGGCTTCCCCGAAGTGGTAGACGCAGGGCGCACCGGCCTGCTCTACCCGCCTCGTGACGCGGCGGCGCTAGCGGAAGCGGCAGGCAACCTGCTCGAAGATCGGGCGCTGCGCGGGCGCATGGCCACCGCCGCACCCGCGTGGGCCGCCCAGTTCGCGTGGCCTGCAGTAGCTGATCGAGTGGAGCGGGTGTATGCTGGGTTGTAGGTCGGTGAGGCGGTGAGGCGGTGAGGCGGGGGCGCGGTGAGGCGGTGAGGCGGGGAGGCGGTGAGGCGGGGCGCGGGGGCGTGGCCCCCGCAAACCTCCCCCCATGGGGGCGTTTAAGGGCGGACAGAAAACGTGTGCGCCCCCTTCTGGAATCGCATTGCAACGCCAGGAATCTCGATCTCTTCCCCCCTCTCCCACAACGTGGGAGAGGGGGCAGGGGGTGAGGGCCATCCGTGGCATCCCAATCACCTATCCGTGACTTGCCGAGCGAATGTTCTGTCCGCCCTTAAACCCATGGGGGCGCATGGGGCATGGCCCCCGCAAACCTCCGCCCTCGGGGGCGCGGGGGCATGGCCCCCGCAAATCTCCGCCCTCGGGGGCGCGGGGGCATGGCCCCCGCAAACCTCCCCCCCCGGGGGCGCGGGGGCATGGCCCCCGCAAACCTCCGCCCCCGGGGGTGCGGGGGCATGGCCCCCGCAAATCTCCGCCCACGGGGGCGCGGGGGCATGGCCCCCGCAAACCTCCCCCAAGGAATGTAACCAAACCAACGCGAATCATAACGCAAACCCCAACACCAACGGCGCTATAATAGCAGCGTAACTGCCCATAACGTATGAGGAGTTGGTGATGAGTGAGTTGATGACTGCCCCTTCCGCCCGCCCTGAGTGGCAGGCGCTGCAGGCCCATGCTGTGGCCATGCGTTCTACCCATTTGCGTGATCTCTTTGCCGCCGATCCGGCCCGTGGTGAGCGTCTGACGGCTGAGGCTGCCGGTTTGTACCTTGACTATAGTAAGCAGCGTATTACCGATGAGACGTTGACCCTGCTCCTGGCGCTGGCTGAGGCGACGGGCTTGCGTGAGCAGATTGCGGCCATGTTTAGCGGCGCAAAGATCAACAACACCGAGCAACGTGCCGTTTTGCACGTTGCCCTGCGCGCCGCCCGCGATGCGGTAATTGAAGTGGATGGCCACAATGTTGTGCCGGAGGTCTATGCGGTGCTGGATCGCATGGCTGCGTTTGTAGACCAGGTGCGCAGTGGCGTTTGGCGCGGCCATACGGGCCAACCGATCCGCAATGTTGTGAATATTGGCATTGGCGGCTCTGATTTGGGGCCAGCAATGGCCTATGAGGCGCTGCGCCAGTATAGCGCCCGTGAACTGACTTTGCGTTTTGTCTCGAATGTGGATGCCACCGATTTTGTCGAGGCGGTACATGATCTTGAGGCGAGCGAGACGCTCTTTATTGTCGCTTCCAAGACCTTTACGACCATGGAGACGATGGCCAATGCGCACAGCGCCCGTCAATGGCTGATCAGTCGCTTGGGCGATGAGACGGCGGTGGCACGCCATTTTGTCGCCCTCTCGACCAATGCCCAAGCCGTGAGCGAGTTTGGCATCGATCCGGCCAACATGTTCGGCTTCTGGGATTGGGTCGGCGGGCGCTATTCGATGACTTCGGCGATTGGCCTTTCGACGATGCTGGCGCTCGGTTCGGGTTCCTACCACGCCATGTTGAGTGGCTTCCGCGCTATGGACGAGCATTTCCGCACGGCACCCTTTGCGCAGAATCTGCCGGTGCTGATGGGCATGCTGGGCGTTTGGTACACGAGCTTTTTGGGTGCCGAGACGCAGGCGGTTTTGCCTTACGATCAATACCTGCGCCGCTTTCCGGCCTACCTGCAGCAACTCACGATGGAGAGTACGGGCAAGCAGGTGCGGCGTGACGGTGCGGCGGTGGATTATGAGACCGGCGCGATCTATTGGGGCGAGCCGGGGACGAATGGGCAGCACTCGTTCTACCAGTTGATTCACCAGGGCACCAAGTTGATCCCCTGCGACTTCATTGGCTTCTGCCACAGCCTGAATCCGTTGGGGGAGCACCATAATCTCTTGATGGCCAATATGTTCGCCCAAGCCGAAGCGCTCGCCTTCGGCAAGAGCGCCGAGGCGGTGGCGGCTTCGGGTACGGCGGAGTGGCTGGTGCCCCACCGCACCTTCCCCGGCAACCGGCCCAGCAGCACCATCCTCGCCGACCGACTCACCCCTGCTGTACTCGGGGCGCTGGTGGCGCTTTATGAGCATCTGGTCTTCACGCAGAGCGTCATCTGGGGCGTGAACGCCTTCGACCAGTGGGGCGTGGAGTTGGGCAAAGTCTTGGCGGCGCAGATTGTACCGGAGCTTGCCAGTAGTGGCGAGCCTGCACTTAGCCACGACAGCTCGACGAATGCGTTGATTCGGCGCTACCGTGCCGGGCGGGGGTAAGCGATGGCGGGGGAACCAAGTTCCCCCGCCTTTTGAATAGGCTCACGCAAAGGCGCAAAGCCGCTTTCGCGCTTTACCATCGTAGTGCCGACTTTAGTCGGCTGAGGTCTTTGGCAGCAATGGGAAGCCGACTAAAGTCGGCACTACCTATTGGCGCAAACGGTAACGTTGCCACGAACCTTGTCTAAGGGTTAGCACACCTATGCCGAAAACTCCGCGCCTTTGCGTCAAAAAAACCGTTGGCATCCCCCATCCCCCCTTCACCGCGCTACGAGCTCCGCCCGCAAAATGGGTCGCCCACGCGCCTCCCAGCGGCGATGGTAGTGCGATTTGATCAGATCGCTGAGGCTGACCGACCACTCTTCCGGGGGCAGCAGGCGCAGGCGCGGGATGGCGGGCAGCAAGGTGAGGAATTGCTCGTAGAGAGCGGGTTGGTCGCTCATGAAACTGAGCCGTCCGCCGACAACGAGCCCGCATTCGACGGCGTGCAGAATCGGCAGGGCGATGAGCAACTGGTTGCGCTGGCGATTGCGCAGCAGCGGCGCGGGAAAGTGGATGTAGGCGCTTTGCAGCGTCGCCGCCGGGATCTGGCGGCAGGCGAGGCGCGCATCGGCCTGCAGAAAACAGACGTTGCCCAATTGCGCTGCGGTAGCCCGTTCGACGGCGCGCCAGAGCGGTTTGGCGACAATATCGAGGCCGACAAAGTTCACCTCGGGGCGCGCAGCGGCCAGCGCCAGCACCAGATCACCCGTGGCACAGCCAATATCCAGTTCGAGCGGGCGGGCATTGCCAAAAATGCCGGGCGCACTCAGTGGTGGAAAAGCATCCGGGTGGTTGTAGAGTTCGCGGGCTGGCCAGACGCGCAGGTAGCGAGCGGCCAGATCGGGTGGGGGCGGCGCAACCTTCAGGCGCGCCGGGTAGCGTCCTCGGCCCATAAAGAACGAATGACCTTTTCAAAGGCTGCGGGGCGCTCGTCCATAGGATTGTGTAGCGCCCCAAAGATTTCGACATAGCGCGCCCCCGCGATGCGTTGGGCAAGGCGGCGCGAGTGCGCCGCTGGCACGAGGCTGTCCAACTGCCCAGAGATCACCAAGGTGGGCATGCGCAGTTGGGCCAGACGCGGGCCGGCGCGGGTAGCAAAGAGCGAACGGTAGATGCGGTGCAACCCTTCTGGCTCGAAGGTGGCGAGGTAGGCGTTGCGGCGCATCCACGGACGCAACCAGCCGCCCCCGTGCTCGTGGGGTACGCGTGTGGTGAGCGGGCGCAGGGCGCGCCCCAGCGCTTGCGTGCAGCGCAACAAGACCCAACCCCAGCCAGGAAGCATGTAGATGCGGGCAAAGAAGGGCATCAAGTGGGCATCAACCGCTGCATCCACCAGCACCAACTGGGCCACCAGATCGGGGCGCGCCAGTGCCAACTCGACGGCAACGGCCCCCCCCATTGAATGGCCCAGCAGCGTAATCGCCTGCAGGCCCATGTCATCGCAAAAAGCCGCCACGCGCTGCGCCAAGGCCGCCAGTGTCGCCGCTTGGCCCAACGGCGACCCACCATGCCCCGGCAGATCCAACGCAAAACAGCGATGGTCGCGCCCCAAACGGCGCAACGTACTCCACCAGAGCTCCTTGAACGCACCCCAGCCATGCAGCATCACCACGGGCGGCCCGTACTCGCCTGCATGCAAATAGCTCAGCCCCAGAGAGGTGTGGTAAGCTGGAAGGGGTGTGGCAGCATGGTGCATAGCGCTATTATACTACTGGTAAAGCGCAAAGATTTTGTTAGCGCGAATACGTCTTGGACGCGGGTTGTTGGCTTCGACAAGCTCAGCCAACGGCCCGTTGGCTTGGTGGCTGAGCTTGCCGAAGCCAGCTTGTCGAAGCCACGGGCCGCCCCTTCGCAAGCCCAACGCTTTTTCGCGCTAACAAGATTTTGAAGGGTGTGCGCGGGAACCAGGTTCCCGCGCACCCTTCCCTGCGAGGGCGCGGGGGCTTGGCCCTAATTGTGTCACTCACGTGAGAGTTTCACGTGAAACGCATCCCCCCGCCTTTAAGGGCGGACAGAAAACGTGTGCGCCCCCTTCTGGAATCGCATTGCAACGC
>RSAS01000746.1 GCA_003934145.1 Candidatus Viridilinea halotolerans
CCCCGCTCCGGCGGGGGCTTGGGGGCACGGCCCCCGAACACCCCCCGCTCCGGCGGGGGCTTGGGGGCACGGCCCCCGAACACCCCCCGCTCCGGCGTTTAAGGGCGGACAGAACATTCGCTCGGCAAGTCACGGATAGGTGATTGGGATGCCACGGATGGCCCTCACCCCCTGCCCCCTCTCCCACGTTGTGGGAGAGGGGGGAAGAGATCGAGATTCCTGGCGTTGCAATGCGATTCCAGAAGGGGGCGCACACGTTTTCTGTCCGCCCTTAAAGCTCCGGCGGGGGGGCAGGGGCCGCAGACCCCTTATTTTTTGGTAGGTGATGGTGGCGCAACCACCACCACCTACCAAAGAATATAGCAGGAAATATGCGCTTACGCAAGAGAAAGCTGACGCAATGCGTTAGTTGCCCAGCGCAAGGAGGTGAGATTATGTTCATCTGTTCCGTCACGGGGGATACGCAGCACCTGCGCGTGCGTTATGTTCCCGTGGCCGCTTGGGGTTTTACGCTCTTGGTGGCCTTCGGCATTGCGGATATTGTGGGGCGTGTTTTCGACGGTCGGATTGTTGATCTGGATGGGCCCTTGGCGGCTGTCGCCGGGCTGGCGGGCTTCGCCTTCTTCATCCTCTATAATGGTGGGCAGTTCGTGAGTATTGGCTTTGATCGGGCCAATGACACGCTCGATCTGCACCACTATGGCCTCAAGAGTCTACACACCCAGCGGCGCATCAGCGAGGTGACGGCGTTAGAGGTACACATCTTGCGCCGTGCCCAACATCGGATCGAGTTGCGCTTGCGTTCTGGCGAGCGGCTGCCAGTAACACCATACCACATCATTAGCATCACCAACCGTGGCTTGAAGAGTATGAGTTCGCTACTGGGAATGGAGCCGACGATGATTGCGCCATCGAGGCGCGTGTTGCGATGAGCGTGAAGAACAGGGGAACAGAAGAGCAGAAGAACAGAATCTGCTGTGCTTAGACATGGTTCATAGCTACTTTACAGTTTAGTGCCACGCACCGCTTTCTGATGCGCTCGGGCTGACACCTAAAACCTGACCCCTGAAACCTTGTCTTAGGTTTTTCTCTGTTCCTCCGTTCCGCTGTTCTTCCATTTCTCTGTTCCTCGGTTCTCCACTTATGCTCAACACCTTCCATCTACGCACCTTTTTGGCCGTGGTTGATGCCGGTAGTTACTCGGCAGCGGCAGAGGTGTTGCATATGAGCCAGCCCGCGATTAGCCAACAGATTCGGGCGCTGGAAGAGCAACTGGGCGAGATGCGCCTCTTTCGGCGCGTCGGCAAGAAGATGGTACTCACCCATGCAGGCGAGGAGTTGCTGCTCACGGCGCGTGAGTTGGTTCAATTGGCGACGCGGGCTGAAGAGAATCTCTTGGCCCTCAAAGGCCAGGTGACTGGTCGGGTGGTGCTGGGCTGTTCGAGTAGCAGCGGTGAGCGCCTGCTGCCCTGCCTATTAGCCGATTTCCAGCCGCAATACCCAGCGATTATGCTCGAGTTGGTGGTCGCACCCAGCGATGCCT
>RSAS01000465.1 GCA_003934145.1 Candidatus Viridilinea halotolerans
TGCCGGCAGGGGGGATTTTCGGGGGCCATGCCCCCGAACCCCTGCCGGCAGGGGGGATTTTCGGGGGCCATGCCCCCGAACCCCTGCCGGCAGGGGGAATTTTCGGGGGCCATGCCCCCGAACCCCTGCCGGAAGGCCCGGCGAAGCCGCCCAAACGGAATAACAGAACAACGGGGGCTTTGCCTCCGCGAGTGGGTTTCATGGCCAGCGGTAGGACATTCCGGGGGCTAGGCGCAGGCTTTCGTCGCCGAGGCGTCCGAGGTTGATTTGGGTGCTGGTGGGGGCGCGTTCGAGGCGGCTGGTGCTGGTCCATTGGACAATCCAGCCGTTGCGTTCAAATGCGCCGCTGACAGGTGCGCCAAGGCGGGGGTATTGTTCGGGGGCGCTGCGGAAGTCTGGGCAGAGTTGCTGGGCTGCGGCAAGGCCGTCAAGGCAGGTGGTGCTGCGCCGGGTTTCGGCAAGGTAGAGCGCTGCGCCGAGGTCGCGGAGTTGGATGGTGTTGTTGCGCACCTCTAGGCAGGCGTACTCGAAGCATTGCAGGTGGCCCCAGGCAAAGGGGACGAGTGGGGTGAGGGGCAACCCAATGCGTTCGGTGCCGCCGAGTTCGGCCCATGCGTGCAACAGGCGCGCTGGGACGAAGCGGTCGGTTGCGGCGAAGTGCATACCGCCGAGCGTATCTACCGTGAGGTTGGTGATGGTTTGAGGGGCGAGCCATGGTTCGTTTGCGGTGCGCAGGCCGACGGCGAGTTGGTAGTTGCCAGCGGGCAGTTCAGCGGGGAGCACGAGGGGCTGCATGTGTTGGATGGGCGTGGCGACGAGCCATTGTTGGGGCGGGTAGACGCCGTAGAGCAGCGGGCGTTCGTTGGTGAGCAGGGGGTAGCCGTCGGGCGTTTGGAGTTCGAGGGTGACGCTGAGGGGTTGGCTGGCATCCAAAGTTGCCGCCCGTTCCCACACCAGGCTCAGTGCAAGCGTTGCGCCGGGTTCGTAGGTTGCGCCCACGGGGGCGGCGAGGTGCCACGCGCTCAGGGTCAAGCCGCCAGTGGTGAGGGGGCCGCCTGGGAGCGCTTGGGCGCTACCAACCGCTACGGGGCGATAGAGTTGGAAGGTGCCAATGGCCTGATCGTAGGCGTAACGGCGCTGAAGAATTTCGATGACGCCCGGAGTGAGCCAGTTGCCGAGGTAGTCAATGACGGCGAGGGGCAGTTCGCCATTGGCCAACTCGTGGAGCAGGGGGCGCTCGTCGGCGAGGGCTTGGTCGAACAACTGGCGCGCTTCGAAGACTTGGAGGCGTGATGTGACGCCTGCGGCGGCGGGGACGCCGGGCATGTCGCTGAAGATACGCGGCCCGGCGGCTTGGACATGGGCGTTGAGGGCGTGGCCGACGCGCGTTTGGGCGGCGAGGATTTCGCGTTCGCGGGCCATATCGGCCCAGAGGCCGGTGCGCCCGAGTGCGAAGCGGGGCGGACTCGGCTCGATCAACCCGGCAGGACGCAGGCGCTGGCTGTCCCAGAGGGGCGGGTAGAAGAGGAGGGCGAGGAT
>RSAS01000184.1:0-2996 GCA_003934145.1 Candidatus Viridilinea halotolerans
CCCGCACCCCCAGCCCGGCAGAATGGTAGCGGAGGTTTTGCGGGGGCCATGCCCCAATACGTTTCAAATAAGACCTCACAGGTCTGCTCTTCTGCACTGGAACGCCATCAGCAAAGACCTGTGAGGTCTATGCTCTCCCTTATTTGAAAGGTATTGGGCCATGCCCCCGCACCCCCAGCCCGGCAGAATGGTAAAGGGGCTATGAACGATCCCTAAGAAGGGAGGCTGCGCGGGAACTTGGTTCCCGCGTAGCCTCCACCGCATCTGCGCCGAAGGGCTTACGCCGCCGCCTCTTGCTTCACAATCTCCAACTCAATCTCAATCTGCACATCTTCACCCACCAGCACACCGCCCGTCTCTAGGGCAACATTCCAGCCAAGCCCCCAGTCCTTGCGATTAATCTTGGTACTCGCCGTAAAGCCCGCGCTCGTCGTCCCCCACGGTGCCTTGGCTTGGCCGTTGTACTCCACATCCAGCACCACTTCGCGCGCCACGCCGCGAATGCTCAGATCGCCAATGATCTTGCCGTGGGAGGCATCCACCACCTCGATCTGCTTGCTCGTGAAGGTCATTGTGGGATGATTGGCCACATCCAGAAAATCGGGCGAGGTCAGATGCTCATCACGCTTCGCGTCGCGCGTCTCAAGACTGTTGGTCGCGATCTGGACACTCACCGCCGAGTTGATCGGATTTTGCTCATCAAACGCGACCGTACCGCTAAAATCCTGAAAGCGCCCGCGCACCTTGGCGATCATCATGTGGCGGACACTGAAGGCGACACTCGAGTGAGAATTGTCAATGGCCCAGTTGGTCATACGGTTTGCTCCTTGAATATGGTTGTTGTTAGCACCCCTGGTGGGGCGTTGGGGGCGCTGCGCCCATAGGCAGCAAGTTTAGGGCCGTCGCCCTAAACCTTGCAAGCCCCAAACCCTCGTTCCTTTAGCCTAGCCTAGCCGCGTGAACACAAGCGTGAACACAGGCGTGAACAAAACCATGGCGGTTGCAAAGCCCTCATAATCGTCCGCAGATTACGCAGATTACGCAGATTATTGCTTCCTCATCTGCGTAATCTGCGGATGCTACCTGAGCCTATTGAGACTTTGCAACCGCCATGTGAACAAAACCATGGCGGTTTGACATCCACTCCACTCACCGTTATACTCAAATCTGACTAATCAAGCTCAAGGGTACGTTATGGATCGCCACCTCCTGCTCTTAGGTCTCTTGCGCCACCAAGAGATGCACGGCTACCAGATCAACGAGTTCATTGATCAGCAGATGGACTTTTGTGTTGATCTGAAGCGCTCGACGGCCTACTACATCCTCGATAAGCTCTGCCGCGATGGCTACGTGCGGCTTGAGATCGAGCGGGCGGGCAATCGCCCCGAACGCCGCGTCTACCACATCACCCCGGCAGGCGAAGCCCATTTTCAGGCTTTGCTCCGCGAAAATCTGGCCACCTACCGCCCTCCCGTCTACGTCGAGGACGTGGGTACCATCTTTCAGAGTCAACTCCCCCCAGATGAACTGGCCGAACTTCTGCGCTCACGCCGCGACCAAATTATTGCCCACCAAGCCCAACTTGAACTGCTGCGCAGCAAACTCCCCCCTAACCACGATGCGGTGATTGAACACCACTTGCTCCATATCGCCGTTGAGTTGACGTGGGTGGATCGTCTATTGGCCGCCATGGTGTAACCGGGTTCCGCCATGGTGCAGATTCTTTTTGTTGCGTTGTGGCGGCTTCGCCGCCACAACGCAACAAAAAGAATCTGCGGGGGAGGCGCAGCCTCCTCGCCCCCCGCCGGAAGGCGCACCTTGCTGCGTATGGGGCGCGCCTCCAACTCCATTTTTGTGCTGTGGTGGCGGCTTCGCCGCCACCACAGCACAAAAATAAGGAAACCTATGCAAACCTTCGCCATCGAAGCGCGTGGCTTAGTGAAAAAATATGGCGACTTTACTGCCGTGCAAGGCATTGACTTCGCTGTGCCTACGGGCGCGATTTTTGCGCTCCTCGGCCCCAACGGGGCCGGGAAGACCACGACCATCCACATGCTCACCACGCTGATTGCGCCGAGCGCCGGTACCGCCGCTGTGGCGGGCTTCGACATTGTGCGCGCCGCCGATCAGGTGCGCGCCCGCATCGGCGTCACCTTCCAAGAGATCGCCGTAGACCAAGATCTCACGGGCCGCGAAGTACTCGACATCCACGGGCGGCTCTACCGCCAACCTAGCGCCCTACGCCGCCAACGCATCAGCGCTCTGGTCGAGTTGGTGCAACTGGGTGATGCCCTTGATCGCCGCGTGCGTACCTACTCCGGCGGCATGAAGCGCCGCCTCGAACTCGCCCGTGGCCTCATGACCGACCCCGAAGTTCTTTTTCTCGACGAACCCACGCAAGGTCTCGATCCCCAGAACCGCGTCGGCATCTGGAGCTATATCCGCGAACTGAACCGTACCCGTGGCCTGAGCCTCCTGCTTACCACCCACTACATGGACGAAGCCGAAGCCCTCGCCAACCTCGTCGGTATCGTTGACCACGGGCGCCTCGTCGCCGAAGGCGCACCCGACGCCCTCGTCGCCGCGTTGGGCGCCGATCTGATCCGCGTGCGCGGCCAGGGCGACACCAGCCACTTTGCGCGTGAGGTCGCCACCCTGCCCTTCGTCAGCCGCGTGGATAGTGACGCCAGCAATAATGCCGTGCTGGTCTATGTGGACAGTGGCAGCAGCCGTCTCGTTGATGTCATCGGCGTAAGCAACGGCAATGGCTTCCACGTAGATGATGTGACGGTGGCGCGACCCAGCCTCGGCGATGTCTTTTTGCACTATACGGGGCGCGCCCTGCGCGATTGAGGCGTGTGGGGGAACCAAGTTCCCCCACGGCACCTTGCGGGGGGCTCTGGTCGGGTGGGGGAACATGGTTCCCCCACGCCCCCTTGCGGGGGGGCTCTGGTCGGGTGGGGGAACCAAGTTCCCCCACGCCCCCTTGCGGGGGG
>RSAS01000184.1:3096-7432 GCA_003934145.1 Candidatus Viridilinea halotolerans
GGGGGGCTCTGGTCGGGTGGGGGAACCAAGTTCCCCCACGCCCCCTTGCGGGGGGCTCTGGTCGGGTGGGGGAACCAAGTTCCCCCACGCCCCCTTGCGGGAGGCTCTGGTCGGGTGGGGGAACCATGTTCCCCCACGGCCCCTTGCGGGGGGCTCTGGTCGGGTGGGGGAACATGGTTCCCCCACGCCCCCTTGCGGGGGGCTTATGGTCGGGTGGGGGAACCAAGTTCCCCCACGGCACCTTGACGGCAGGCGCTTCGCCGTCAACACGCAATGAAAAAGAAAAAAGAGAAAAATTTCTTATGCACGCAACCTACGTCATTTGGCACAAGCATATGATCAAGTTCTTGCGCAACCGCGAGGAACTGATCGGCTTGGCGCTTCAATCGGTACTCTGGGTCGTCCTCTTTGGCGTAGGCATGCGCGGCCTGGTGAGCGAAGTGGAGGGCAGCGACTACATGTCTTTCATTCTGCCTGGCATCATTGCGCTAAGTGCGCTCGCCGGGGCGGTGGGCGGCGGCATGGTACTCCTCGACGAACGGCTGCGCGGGATTCTCAAGGAATACCTAGCCGCGCCGATTCCGCGTCTTAGCATTCTCTTGGGCAGTGCCACCAGCACCGCCACCAAGGCTTTAGCCCAAGCGGCGATCATGCTTATTGTCGGTGTGCTTATGGGCGCCCGCCTGAGCCTCAACCCCTTGGGTTGGCTTGGCGCCCTGCTGCTCCTAGCCCTCTTCGCCGTCGGCTTCAGCGGCCTAGCGCTCGGTGTAGCCGCCATCTCGCGCTCCATCGCGGGCTACCACGGCATGATCTTCCTCTTCAACCTCCCGCTGCTCTTCGCCTCCAACGCGCTCTACCCCTTGGCCGTGCTGCCCACCTGGATGCAATTCATCGTGCTGCTCAACCCCACCACCTACCTCATTGACGCCGTGCGCGTGCTCGCCTTCGGTGCCAGCCCCACCCTGCCCATGCTGCTCTGCGTTGCCGTCGTCGCCCTCTTCGCCGCCGTAGGCACCTGGTTCGCGCTGAGCCTCTTCCAGCGCACCGTGCGGGGGTAAGAGGCTGTCTGAAAAGGGTCTCAGTGCCATGCCATGCTACGTGGCACGCGGTGGAGTGCCGGCTTTAGCCGGCTCAAGCCGACACTCCACCGCATAGCGACCGACTTTTCAGACAGCCTCTAAGTCCAGTTTATCCCTTGGGGAAGGTTTCAGGTTACTGTACAGTTTGCGCCATGGGCAGTGCCGACTAAAGTCGGCTCTGGCACAACAGTGAGGCACGAGGGCGAACCAGGTTCGCCCTTCATCCGGTGTTCTTGAGGCCCACCGCGATGCCGTTCACGGCCATGAGCACTGCCGTCTCCAGTTCCTCTTGGTCGGCTTCGGGGGGGGCGTTGCGCAGGCGGCGCAGCGCTTCGATCTGGATGTAACTGAGGGGATCGATGTAGGGGTTGCGCCGTTTGATTGCCTGTTGCAGCGCCGGTTGGGGATCGAGGATCGCTTCAATCTGAGCGACTTGGCGAATCATGTGGACGGTGCGTTCGTATTCGGCGCAAATCGTGGCGAAGATGCGCTCGGCAAGCGTTTGGTCGGGCACGAGATCGGCGTAGCGCCGGGCGATCACGAGGTCGGCTTTGGCAATGATCAGTTGCGCGTTGTCGAGCAGCGTGGTGAAGAAGGGCCAGCCTTGGTACATGGCTTGCAGGAGCGCGAGGTGTGTGGCATCTTCCGCAGCAAAATGCTCCAGCGCCGTCCCTAGCCCGTACCAACCCGGTAGGGTGTGACGGCTCTGCATCCAGCTAAAGACCCACGGGATGGCGCGTAGATCTTCGATGTGGCCACTCTGACGGCGCGCCGCCGGACGCGAGCCGATGCGCACGCGTCCGAATTCGGCGACCGGCGTGGCAGTGCGGAAGTAGATAAGAAATTGGGGATCATCGTAGATCAGCCCGCGATAGGCTTTCCATCCGGTCTGGGCCATTGTCTCCATTGCGGCGAGCCAAGCCGGATCGGGGGCGTGAAGCAATTCGTGGAAGCCAGCGCGTAGCACGGCGTTGATCACCTGTTCCAGATGGCGCGCTGCGGTGCGCGGTTCGAGGTAGCGGTCGGAGATCATTTCGCCCTGGTCGGTCACTTTGATCTGGCCGCGTAGCGTACCCGGCGGCTGGGCCAGAATGGCTTGGCCCGCCGGCCCTCCCCCGCGCCCCACCGCGCCGCCGCGCCCGTGGAAGAGGCGCAACCGAATGCCGTGGCGGTCGGCCACGTTGGTCAGTTCAAACTGCGCCCGGTAGAGCGCCCAGTTGGCCGCGACGAAACCACCCTCTTTGTTGCTATCGGAATAGCCGAGCATAATCTCCTGGTTGCGCCCGCGTAGGCGCAGATGCTCTTGGTAGACCGGCAGTTCCAGCAGGGCAGCGAAGAGTTGCGGCGCATTGGCGAGATCGGCGGCGGTCTCGAAGAGCGGCACGACGTTGAGGCGGCTAAAGGCCCCCGGACGGAAGAGGCCCACTTCGCGGCAGAGCAGCAACAGGGCGAGGATGTCGCTTACCTGCGCCGTTGCGCTGATCACATAGGTGTCAATCATTTCAGGGTCGAGTTGCTCTAGCAGCGCCGCAATCAGGCGCAGCGTCTGCACCACCTCTGCCGTGTCGGGGCTGTAGGCGGCGAGGCGCGCCGGGGTGAGCGGGCGCGGGCTGGCGATCTCGGCGTTGAGCAGGTGCTGTTTGGCCGCTTCGGGCAACGCGGCGTAGGCACCCTCGATCGCGGCCATGCGGAAAATCTCGTCGAGGGCGGCCATGTGGCGCTGGCTGTGCTGGCGCAGATCGAGCGTCGCCGTGTGCAGTCGGAAGATGCCCACGGCAGCCATAACATCGCGCAGCAAGCCATCGGCGACGAGGTGTCCGCCGTGGGCCCAGAGGCTCGTGTAGATCAGCCGCAGATCGGCCAGGAGCTCGGCACTGCGGTAGTAGATCGTTGGTGGGGGCGCGGGCGGCGGATCAGCACCCCAACGCGGCACCATCGTGAGCGTGTGTTCGAGGCTAGCCCGCAGGCGCGCCTGCATCAGTTCGAGCAGTTGGCGGTAGGGCTCACGGGCATGGTGCGGGCTGAGCGCCGCCGCCGCTGCGGGAAAAAGTGCCTTGTAGTGAGCAATGCGTTCGAAGATCGCCGGTTCAATCGTGACTTGGTAGCGCGATTGACTCAGGTCGCCGAAGAGCCGATCCATGCAGCCAATCAGGTGGCGCAGCATCGAAGCACGCATGCGCCGGGCGGCATCCAGCGTCACCTCGGCGGTTACGTAGGGATTCCCATCGCGGTCGCCGCCCATCCAACTGCCGAAGCGCAGCAGCGGCGGCAGCGCCCAGGGATGCTCAGGGTAGGAGCGCTGCAGCGCTTGCGCCATCGCCCGATGGATCTGGGGCAGCAGATCATAGAGCGTCGTCTGGAAATAGAAGAGACCATTCTCGACCTCATCCACCACCGAGGGACGCTGGTTGCGCACATCGTCCGTCTGCCAGAGGCCGACGATCTCGCGCTCGATGCGCTGCAAGGCCGCATCACGCTCTTCGGGCAGCAGCAGGCGCTCGCCCAAATTGAGATCGAGCAGATCATCAAAGATACGGCGCAGCTTAAGCAGCGTCGTGCGGCGGCGCGACTCGGTGGGATGGGCGGTAAAGACGGGCATAATCAGTGCGCCATCCAGCCAGCGTTGCAGCACCTCAGCGGGAATATTGGCGGCGCACAATTCGTCCAACGCCGCCGCGATACTCTCGGCGCGCGGCGCAGGCGCGTCGCGCCGATCACGTTCGTGCAGCACACGCAGCCGCTCCACCGCCTCGGCGAGATTGACGAGGCCGAAGTAGAGCGTAAAAGTCTTGGTGAGCCCGTGCAACTCCTTGACCTTCAGGCTGGCGATCAATTGTTGTAACGCTGCGGCCTGCGCGTCATCGCCGCCAGCGCGCAGACCACGGGCCATCAAACGCACCCGCTCCTCAAGCGCAAACGCCGCCGCACCACTCTGGTCGGTCAAGACACGGCCCAACGCCGCCCCCAGGGCGTCAATATTGGCGGAGATGATGTCGCTTTCGCCGGTCATGGCTACTCCGTACGCTATGTTGTGTAGCGTGATGGCGGCTTCGCCGCCATCACGCTACACGGTTAAGGATGGGTTTTGGGGGCTGCGCCCCCAAGCCCCCGCCGGACGGGGGGATTCGTCGGGGGCCATGCCCCCAAGCCCCCGCCGGGCGGGGGGATTCGTCGGGGGCCATGCCCCCAAGCCCCCGCCGGACGGGGGGATTCGTCGGGGGCCATGCCCCCAAGCCCCCGCCGGGCGGGGGGATTCG
>RSAS01000837.1 GCA_003934145.1 Candidatus Viridilinea halotolerans
GGGCGGCGTGAGGGAGGCTGCTTGTTCTACCGCAGAGGGCGCAGAGAGCGCAGAGAATGGTTTCGGATCGGCGTATGCCCTCACCTCTGCGTTTCTCTGTGTTCTCTGCGGTGAACATCTGCGTTGTAAACTATAATAGTGAGTGTGCGCTGCTTAACGAGGGCAACTCGCTGGCTTGGTGGCTGAATCTGTCACCTAGACTTGGTAAGCGTATTGCCGCTTGCAACGCAGGTTTTATTGCGTTATGGTTACTTATCTGTGCATGTCACATGCCCTAAGCACAGGCTATGCTTGCTAGACTATCTGCATTGCTTGCATGCAAGCTACCTTTGGGTATACAATAGCCAGCAAGCGGTCGGCGGGTTATTCAAAAGTATGTTCACAGATTAAAAAGGAGGAAATTACATGCAAGATCGAGATCAACTAAAAGAAAAACTAAAAAGACTACAAGTAATTAACATGACTATTAATGCTGTCTTAAAATATGGTTTGGCTGATGTTTTATTTGACGATGAAATCATCGAGCATTTAACGCTTGCAAATTTCAATAAAGAAATGGGAGCTTTGGTACTCTCAGACAAGCGATTATTCTTTCTACCTTATAAAAAGCAGAACAATGTCATCGAATTCGATAGAACACATATTTCTTCTGCAAGTCATAGCAGTGGTTGGATTTCAGGACAAATAACTCTGACAATATCTGATATTACACATCAATTTAACGATGTTGTCGATTTAGATATAGGTGAATCATTCACAAAAACACTGAATCGAATAGGAGTGAAGCAAAATAAAGCGAATGAAGCTACAAGTATGCGATCAATTTCCGATGTTCTTCCAGCGCCTAGTGAAAAAGTTGAACAGTTAGTTAATGAAGGAATCTCCGCACTTCGCAAGGGAGAAAAAGATAAAGCTCAAAATTTATTGATGGCGGCTATTCGGCTGAATCGCAACCATGAGCAGGCATGGCTCTGGCTTTCAGGTGCGGTATCTTCAGATGCTGAGCGACGAAAATGCCTTGAAATGGTGTTATCTATCAACCCTCAAAATCATGCAGCTATAAAAGGGTTAAGCTTGCTCCCACCACCGCCACCACCGCCGTCTCCACCTGAAGTAAGTACCCATGCTAATCACGTTCAAGTTATTACCGAAATACCATCATCGTCAGTGCATAGTCCGGTAAGAACGGAATATTGCCGCCACTGCGGTAAATCCATACTTGTAGATAGCAAATTCTGTTCTTATTGTGGCCAAACACTAGCGCCTACCACAGTAATTCAGCATGTGATAGCAACGCAGGAAAGCGCGATTCCTGCACCAAAGCCAACACCGAAGAAAAGCACACTGGGCTACGGAACACTTCACATCATTGCTAGCGGCGCGGCAGAAATTATCGCCGAAGATATTGCTGATGCAGAAAGTGTTAAGTCGGCCATCCTTGAAGCGTTGTGAGCAAGACACTGTCGTTTACCGACGCGCACGCCCAAGTGCCTACTACTCCGCAACGCTTGAAGAAGGACCAATGAGCCACCAACAACGTACCATCCTGCTCAGTGGCATGCTGGCCGCCTTCAACTTGGTGGGTGGGCTGGTTGGCAGTATTGCGACGAATACGCTGCCCGAGGGCATCGCTGCGTATAGTTGGCTCTTTTGGGTGCTTACGGGCGTCTTTACGCTGAGTACCATCTGGCTGACGGTTATTGCCGTGCGCGACCAAACGCCCTCTGATGCGGAACGTGATGCCATCCAGCGCAACACGCTGCTGCGGCGGGTTGGGCGTGAGGTCAATGCTGCGCTGGATGATCGGCTGCCGGAGCGTAATGCGCAACTGACGTTGACCTTTCGTATGCAGAGCTTGCCGTTGCCTCGCCCGGCGCTGCGCTTGGAGCATGGCGAGCGCCGTTTGCCCGCTGGTCCGGTTGAGCCGGCGGCGATCTTCGCCCGCGAGGGGGGGTTGCTGATCCTTGGTGCGCCAGGGGCGGGCAAGACGACTGAGTTGTGGCTTTTGGCTGAGCAGTTGCATGCGCACGCCGTGGGTGAGCCAGCCGCGCCGGTGCCGGTTTTGCTGAACCTGAGCAACTGGGGGGCGGGGCGGGGCGGTCTTCGCGCCTGGCTGGTGGCGCAACTTGGCGACCACTACCAGATCGGGCGCACATTGGCGCAACGCTACCTCGATGATGCTGCGCTGATCCTGCTGCTCGACGGCTTGGATGAGGTGGAGGCCACGCGGCGTGCGGACTGTGTGGCGGCGATCAATACCTTTGTCGCCGGAGGCACCCAGCCCATCGTCGTCTGTAGCCGCCACGAAGAGTACGCCCAACTCACCGCCAAGCTCAACCTGCCGACCATCCACGTTGAGGCGTTGAGCCGTGAGCAGATTAGTACCTACCTGCGGCAAGGCGGTCAGCCGTTGCGCGGCTTGGCCGTCGCCCTGCGCCAACTACCGCTGCTGCACGACCTCGTGCGAACCCCGCTGTGGCTCAGCCTCAGCGCCGAGGTCTTTGCCGAAGCGCAGCCCACACTGAGCGCCCGCACTAACGAGGAGTTGAAGGCCGCAATCTGGGATGGCTATGTGGCGCGCATGGTGACGCGGGCGGGGCCTAATTGCCCCTACAGCGCACGCCAAGTGCGCCACTACCTCGGCTGGCTGGCGGCAACCCTGCGCACACAGGGGCTGAGCGAACTCTTCCTGGAGCGCATGCAGCCAACGTGGCTCGACCCGGCCACGTTGCCACGCTACCGCCGCAGCGCCGGGCTGGTGGTTGGGCTGGCGGGTGGGCTGGCGGTCGGGCTGGCGTGGGGGCTGGCGTTGGGGCTGGCGTTCGGGCTGGTGTTCGGGCTGGCGGTCGGGCTGGCGTTCGGGCTGGCGGGTGGGCTGGCGGTCGGGCTGGCGGGCGGAATGCGCGAGCCTACGCCAATTGTTCCCGCCGAAAGCGCTGTCTGGACATGGCGGGGGGCCTTCGGGCGGCGTCTAGGTGCAGCGTTGGCGAATGGGCTGGTGGTTGGGCTGGCGTCCGGGCTGGTATTGGGGCTGGCGGTCGGGCTGGTGGACGGGCTGGCGCTCGGGCTGGCATGGGGGCTGGCGAGCGCATTGGAGGACTGGTTTGATCGCGGCTGGGATCTGGATGCAATTGATCCACGCGAGAACCAACATCCGAATGAGGGCATTCTCCGTTCGTTACGCAACAGCCTACGCGCAGCGCTGCCCATGCTCAGCCTGGCCGGGCTATCAGCCCTGGCCGCCGGGCTGAGTGGTAACTCATGGTTCTTTTTGGGCCTCCTCTTTATCTTGTTTGCCTACAACAGCGCCGAGTCAAACGGGCTGAAGGCGTGCCTGCGCCACCTGGCGTTGCGCCGCACGCTGCGGCGGGCGGGCTATGCGCCGCCTGGTTATGTGCGCTTTCTGACGGCGATGGGGCGGCTGCAACTCTTGCGGCAGCGGGGGGGCGGTTTCGCCTTCTACCACTTGACGTTGCGCGACCACCTCGCGGCGCAGTGGTTGGCTGAGGGCAGCACGCCGCGCAAGGAAGAGCGGGAGGGCGTTTAGCCTCAATACCTTTCACATAAGCTCGCGCAAAGTCGCAAAGCCGCTAAGGGTTGACACAACTACCGCCGAAAACTTTGCGCCTTCGCGCCTTTGCGTCAAAAAAACCGTTATGTGAGAGGTATTGCGTTCAGTCTACGCCACAGCATACCCAGTAAATTGACGCACACCCGGCTCTTGAAAGCCAAGCACAATCTGATCTTTTGGTATCCCTGATTCTACTAAATCATAGGTTATCCCACGATCGGTGTCGTCGCGTTGCACCCATATCTTTTCATCAGTGATCTCGATGTGAACAAGACAGCCATGAATGCGCCGCGCGCCATCCCATCCCTCGGTGATAAGCATAAAACTATCGCGTGTGGTATCAAATACCGGTTTGCATTGAATATTGCCATGGGCATAGGGCGTCTCGGCATATGAGAGAAGCACGCGCTGGATAATCTCTTGGTAGTGCGTTACGGTATCCACTGAATAACCTCCTCCTGATCGGGACGAAACACGATAAGGTGTAGATCTTGTTGCTCTATCAGGAGTTTGCCAACGGGTTCTTCAAAAATGGCAAAGTAGGTTGCTTCACGAACGGCAAGGTACAAGGTACGTTCCGGCTCGGTGGTTTGCAGAATCGTGCGATAGAGCACAAATTGGCCAAGCGCGTTGCGTAAATCTTCGATCTCTGACGGGCCGATAAAACTTTTGATCTCAACCGCAATCTTCTGATCTTGTTGTTCTGCTGCAATCAATGCTTCTGCACCTAAATCTACATACATATCTCTGGTGCCCCACTGCAAGCGCAACGGGTCGTGTGTGATCCGCCACCCCGCTTTGATGAGCGCATGTTTGACCATGTTGTGGTAGATGTCGCGCGCGGGCATGATCGTGATCCTTACAGCTTTTTCTTGATACTCCTTTCATCATTATACACGGCTTGCGTGTGGATGCACACCATCAACTGACGACGGGGATCGCCCACGATCTGCGTCACGAGGCGATGGGCCTCGTCTGGATGGTGGAGTGGCTGATCACCGCGCTGCATGACGGGCAGACCGCCGATGCCCAAACATGTGAGCGGCGGTTGCAACGCTATGTGCGGCGGCAGGTCGCGTTTGCGCGGGATCTGCACGATGTGGCGCTGGTGACCGAAGGACGCTCGTTGCCCCTCCATCCCACGTTGGTCTCGCTGAGCGAGTTAGCGGTGCAGTTGGTGGATGAAGTGGCACCGAGCATCGCAGGCACGGCGATACGCATGAGTGTTGAGACGCGACCTGGAGTCGGTGCGGCGTGGTGTGACCCAGAACGCACCGAGCGCGTGCTGCGTAACCTGCTCCGCAACGCGATTGCGGCGGTCAAGGCCGCAGGCCAAGCCGAGGATGCGCGCATCACCATCATCATCGCGCAGGATGGTGAGACCTTGCTGCGCTGCTCGGTGGTCGATTCGGGCTGCGGCATCGCCCCCAATCACCTCACGATGCTAACCCACCGCTTTGTGCGCGTGCGGCTCCCCGGCATGCACGGCGATGGAATGGGCATGGGCCTCACCCTGTCGGCGCAATTGGTGGCGCTGATGGGCGGCACGCTTACCATTGATTCATCGGGGGTGGGCATGGGGGCGGTGGCGTCGTTTACGGTGCCTGTGTATGCGAGCGGGGTGGCAAGTGGCGAGTGATGAGCCATGCGTTTTCCATGAATTTGTGGGGAACAAATCGCCCATCGCACCCGCCGCACATTCATGACGAAGACGATCCCCCATTACCCCGCAACGTAGGGGCGTAGCAGCGGCCCCCAAGGGAGCCATGCCCATACCGTGAGTGAAAGGCCGCTGCTACGCCCTCCTAATGGAACCACGCCCGCACCACGCATGGCGATGGATTGGTGATCGCCGCCGGGCAGGGCGTAGCAGCGGCCCTTACAATCTCTCCTTCGTGGCGATTCTTGCGGTCATTTTTGACCTCTTGCTGCTCTTCGCTCGGGCCAAATGCCCCTTTCTCATCGCGGGCGAAACCGGCTCCGGCAAGACAGCCCTGTTGGAGAGTATTGTCAATTCGTGGCAGGGGACGCTCTATTAACTTTGCAATAAGTTGTTTCTTAAGTTTGCTAAGAATTTTTTGTGCTCATCCAGTAGTGGTGCATTGGTTTCCTCTTCATACTCTACTGTTTCCTGTAAAAACTTCAAAGCTTTGATAGAATCACCAGCATTAATTAATGCCATTCCCAGAAACCAGGAAACGGATGATCTATCAAGCCTATCACCAATGAATTGCAGTAATGTTAGACCCTGGGATAGGTACTGAATAGCTTCATTATGTTCCCCTTTACTATCAGCAATTCTACCAATACCGGCAAGAACACGCGCTTCTCCACGAATATCCCCAATTTCTTGTTTGGCTAACAGAGCTTGTCGGTAGTAGTACTCTGCATTTGCTATATCACCACTTCGTAGATAAATTATACCAAAGTTATCTAATGCTTGACTTTCACGAGTCTTATTCGAAATACTACGAGAAATATCTAATGCTTTTCGTAGAAATTTAAAACTATCGGAATAACTATTCATCATTCCGTAGTTCCACCCCATGGTAAGCAAGGTTAAAGATTCTTGATTTAGATCATTTTTTGTCCTTGCAATATCAAGAGCTTGTTCAAGAATACTTACAGCATCTTTTCGATTTCCAATTACACAAGTCAAATATCCCATACTATGAATAGTAATTGCTTCCAACTCACTTCGTTCTAATCTTCGAAGAACATCTAAGTGTAAGCTTAAACGATTCAACAAATCCTTAGGCGGTATTCTTAATTGTCCTATTTGTGTTCCTAGTGTAATAATATAATCATGCTGAAGTAACAATTTGTCAATAATTGAGTTACCAACTCTCTTAGTTAGCCACTTGTAACTACTTTCAATGTGACTCATTTCCCTGTCAAAGATGGAAAGCCCAATGAGAGCATGTTCTCCTCCTTTTCCATATATCTGATTTGCTTCTTGGGCAATGCTAGCGTAATACTTTGCATAACGTAATCGTACAAGCTCTTCATCTTTAATACGAGATAAGGCAAAGTCACGAACTAAATCGTGCAGGTTGAACCGTTGACTAAGCTCATTCCAATCGATTAGGCTACGTCTACGCAGCAATTCTAACGCAGCCTCCACATGGTCATTTACATTCACAATTGACTGTGCAGCCTCCACATGGTCATCTACATTCACAATTGACTGTGCAGCCTCCAGATCAAAATGACCTGTAAATACACCCAATTGAGTTAGTACATCTTGCGCTGAAATAGACAAAGCATCAAAACTGAGTCGGAGAGAAGCTTCAACACTTGCCTCCGGAGCATCAGGATTATCAGGGTCTTGCAAAAGTTTAAGTCTTTCACGGTCTAAACGTGAAATATACTTCACTACGCTGCGTGAATCATTTGCTGACAATACTTCTGCGCTTACACGCAATGCTAATGGAAGATTTCCGCACAATGACGCAAGTTTAGGAGCATTAGCATCAATTCTTGGGCAAATACTTAGCAATAAAGTAACAGCGTCTTCATTGGTCAGGACACCTAACTCTACTGAATTCATCCCAGGTAGATGAAAACGATTACGACTAGTTAGAAGCAACGCGCAACGTGGAGGAGGGACGAGATGTCGTGTCTGAAAAGCATCTTTAGCATCATCAGCAATAATGAGAATCTTTTTGTTCTGTAATTTAGAACGATATAAACTTTGTAACTGTGAAATATCGTTAGGCAGTATCGAATTCTGTTCAAAAGCACGAATTACTACCTGAATTGCTTCAATTGGTGACAAAGGAGACGTTGCTCCTCTAGTATCCGTTCAGGGCGGTCAGCTAGACGCCGTTCCGAGTTGCGCGAATCGGCA
>RSAS01000295.1 GCA_003934145.1 Candidatus Viridilinea halotolerans
TCTTGGGCTTATGCAACAATCTTGTGCATTCGGTGAAAAATGAGCGAACGGTAAGCATCCCCTAAGGGAAGCAGAAACTTTTAAGTACCCCAGCAGCCTGTCACCCTGAGCGCAGCGAAGGGTCTCTTCTCGCCGAAGAGAGACCCTTCGCTGCGCTCAGGGTGACAAAGCAGCGGGGCAATCAATAAAATCCGCTTCCCTAAAAGCCCCCACCATATCCTTGAAGGTTCCAGAACTATTATCTGATTGTTGCAAAATAGGTATCAATGTGTGACGTTTGCCACAAGCAACAGCATCTATAATTTAGCTAGGCTATGGCGTTGCCTTGCGGCGCGTGCTTGTGCTGTTTGGCGCATGGTGCGTGCGGAGTCTGCTGCATCCCGCTGGGGATGGTTTGGGGGTAACTATGGAGGCGCTCGAACTTGCCCGTTGGCAGTTTGCGATCACGACGGTTTACCACTTCTTCTTTGTGCCTCTTTCGATTGGGTTGGCGCTGATGGTTGCGGTTATGCAGACGATCTATTATCGTAGTGGTGATGATATCTACAAGCGCATGACCAAGTTTTGGGGTAAGTTGCTGCTGATTAATTTTGCGATCGGCGTGGCGACGGGTATTGTGCAGGAGTTTCAGTTTGGCATGAATTGGGCGGAATATTCGCGTTTTGTGGGTGATATTTTTGGTGCTCCGTTGGCGATTGAGGCGCTGATGGCCTTTTTTCTGGAATCTACCTTTTTGGGGATCTGGATTTTTGGTTGGAATCGTCTTCCTAAACTTGCGCACCTCGCCAGTATTTGGATGGTAGCCATTGGAAGTACCATTTCATCTTTTTGGATTTTAGTAGCGAATTCGTTTATGCATCAGCCGGTGGGCTATGTCATCCGCAATGATCGCGCCGAGATGGAGAGTTTCTGGGCGCTCATTAGCAATGGCCATGTCTGGGTGCAGTGGCCGCATACGATGATGGCGGCTATTTGTACGGCTGCCTTTTTTGTACTCGGCATTAGCGCCTACCATTTGCGCCGCCCGTTGAGTGCTGATGTGCGCACGCTCTTCCAGCGCTCCTTCCAGATGGCTACCGTGACCGCACTCTGTGGCACAGTGGGCGTGATTCTGGTTGGCCACTCGCAGGCGCAGTATATGATGCAGGTGCAGCCGATGAAGATGGCTGCCGCTGAAGCGCTCTGGGAGACGGAGGATCCGGCGGCGCTATCGCTCTTTACGGTGGCGAGTCTGCCGGAGCAGCGCGATCTCTTTGTGATTAAGGTGCCCGGGCTGTTGAGTTTTCTGGCCTACAACCGCTTTGAGGGTGTAGTGCCGGGCATTAAAGATCTGCAAGCCGCCGCCGAGGCCGAATATGGGCCGGGTAATTATACGCCTAATGTCTTTTTGACCTACTGGACGTTTCGGGGGATGGTGGGCGCGGGTTTTGTGATGTTGGGCCTAGCGGCGCTGGCTCTCTATGTGGTGATGCGCGATGAACTGGAACGCTGGCCCCGTTTGCTCTGGTGGCTGGTGCCTGCGATTAGTCTGCCCTACTTGGCCAATGCGACGGGCTGGATCTTTACTGAGATGGGCCGTCAGCCCTGGATTGTCTATGGGCTTATGCGTACTGATGAGGGGGTCTCGGCGACGGTGAGCATGGGCTATGTGCTCATCTCGCTGCTTGGCTTTAGCCTGATCTACCTGGGGTTGATCGGCGCGACCATTTTCTTGATGCTCAAGTATGCGCGTCAGGTGCCGCCTGCTGCCGCTTAGGGGTGGTTTCGCCTTGCGGCGATTGGCTTTACAGTTCGTGGGGAGGATGCGGAGGGCTACGCCCTCCGCATCCTCCCCACTGGGAAGGGGTTTTGCGGGGGCCATGCCCCCGCACCCCCAGCGCGGCAGACTGTAAAGTGGTTACAAACCATCCCTTAGGGAAGGAAATAGGGCTATGGATCTCAACATTGTCTGGTTTATCCTGATCACCGTACTCTTCATCGGTTTCTTTATTCTTGAAGGCTTTGATTATGGTGTGGGTATGCTCTTGCCGGTGATTGGCAAGAATGATACCGAACGCCGGGTGGTGATCAATACGATTGGCCCGGTCTGGGATGGCAATGAGGTTTGGGTGCTGACGGCGGGCGGGGCGATCTTTGCGGCTTTTCCGCATTGGTATGCGACGCTTTTTAGCGGCTTTTACCTTGCCCTCTTTTTGATGTTGGTGGCGCTGATTGTGCGGGCGGTGGCTTTTGAGTATCGCAGTAAGCACGATAATCCGACATGGCGCATGTGGTGGGATCGGGCGATCTTCTTTGGGAGCGTGGTGCCCGCGTTGCTCTGGGGGGTCGCGCTGGGCAATATGCTGCGTGGTGTGCCGATTGATGCCGATATGCATTATGTGGGTACGTTTTTTGATCTGCTCAATCCTTATGCGCTGATCGGCGGAGCAACGAGTTTGAGCATGTTTCTGCTCCACGGGGCGATCTTTATCAACCTAAAGACGAGTGGTGTGATCCAGGAGCGTTCTCTGGCGATGACGCGGCGCATAGGGCCAATCACCACGGTGGTTGTCGCGGTCTTTATTGTGGCTACCTACACCATGACCGATGCCTTTAGCCGGCTGGGGGTCAACCCGGGCGGTGTGCCGATTGCCGCGCTTGGGGCGCTCTTTGGGGCGGCCTATTTTGTCCATATTGGGCGTCTGGGCTGGGCCTTCGTTATGACGTGCCTTAATATTGGGCTTGCGGTGATCACCATTTTTATGGCGCTCTTCCCACGGGTGATGGTTTCGAGCCTCAACCCTGAATGGAGCCTGACGATCTACAATGCTTCATCGAGCGAAAAGACGCTTACGGTGATGACGGTAGTGGCGGTGATTTTTATTCCGTTGGTGCTGATCTACCAAGGCTGGAGCTATTGGGTTTTTCGGCAGCGTCTGAGTGTGGATAGTGAGTTGACCTATTAGGGGTTGGGTATGGGTCGCAGCCGCCCTCAGCAACTATGCGTGAGTTAGTGCAAAACGATATATGCGCCCGCCTGTGGCTGGGTGTGACGGTTGCGGCGGGGGTGCTGGCGGCGGTGTTGGGGGTGGGCCAGGCGTTTTGGTTGGCGCAGGCGCTCGGGGCGGTCTTTCTTGGCGGGGCTACGCTTGCGGAGGTGACGCCCGCGTTGTTGGGCGTTGTGGCGCTGGCGTTGGGGCGTGCGGGGTTGGTTTGGAGCGCGGAGGTGAGCGGCCAGCGTTTGGCGAACCGGGTGAAGTTGGCGCTGCGTGATCGGCTGGTGGCCCATGTTTTGACGCTTGGCCCGGCCTATACCGCCGGTGAACGTAGTGGTGAATTGGCCACAACTATTGTAGAGGGCGTTGAGGCGCTTGATGAGTACCTCAGCCAATATTTGCCCCAGGTGGCGCTCGCTGCGCTTGTGCCGCTCGTGATCCTTGTGTGGGTCTTGCCGCTCGATCCCCTCTCTGGGCTGGTGTTGCTCTGCACTGCGCCGCTCATCCCGTTCTTTATGGGACTGATTGGTTCGCATGCCCGTGAACAGACGGCGCAGCGCTGGCGCGATCTTGGCTGGATGAGCGCCCACCTGCTCGATATGCTCCAGGGTTTGCCTACGCTCAAGCTCTTTGGGCGTAGCCGCGCCCAAGTGGCCGACGTTGCGGCGATGAGTAGTCGTTTTGGCAACTTGACCATGGAGGTGCTGCGAGTTGCTTTTCTCTCGGCGCTGGCGCTTGAACTGCTCGCCAGCCTGAGCATTGCGGTCTTGGCGGTTGAGATTGGGCTGCGGCTGCTTACCGGCCATTTGGCCTTCGTGCCGGCCTTGACCATTCTGATTCTCGCGCCGGAATTTTACCTGCCGTTGCGCATGCTTGGTCAGCGTCACCACGCGGCCATGGCGGGCCGCGAGGCGCTTGGGCGGATCAAGGCGATCTTGGAGGAGGAAGCGCCCCCGTTGGCTGAACGTGCGCCGTTGGCTGCGCATGTCGCAGCCAAGGATCCACCCAGCCTCAAGCTCTCTGGCATCACCTACGCCTACGGATCGGGGGCGGGGCGGCGTGTTGCGCTGTGCGGGGTTGATCTAACGCTTGCGGCGGGGCAGACGGTGGCGATGGTGGGGCCAAACGGGGCCGGCAAGAGTACGCTGGTGAGCCTGTTGCTCGGTTTCATGCGCCCGGATGCGGGGCGGATTGAGTTGGACGGGGTGGATCTCGCTGGCTGCGATCCCGTGCGCTGGCGAGGCCAGGTGGCGTGGGTCGGCCAGCATCCGACCCTCTTTTTGGGCAGTGTGGCGGCGAACCTGCGTTTAGCGCAGCCGACGGCGAGCGACGCGGAGCTTGAAGCGGCGGCGCGGGCGGCTGGGGCGCACGCTTTCATTATGGCGCTGCCGCAGGGCTATGCCACGCCCATTGGGGCCAATGGGGCGCGTCTCTCGGGCGGGCAACGGCAACGCCTCGCGCTGGCGCGGGCACTGCTCAAAGCCGCGCCCCTCGTGATCCTCGACGAGCCGACGGCGCACCTCGATGCCGCAAGCGAAGCGGCGGTGCGCTCAGGCTTGTGTCAACTGCTCCAGGGGCGTACCGCCCTCATTATCTCGCACCGCCCCGCGCTGCTCGATCTTGCCACACGGGTGGTGACATTGCGCGCCGGACGGATTGTAGGGGAAGAGGGTTGAGGCGCAAGGGCGCAACGTTTCTGGCATGAGGGAAGGATTGAACCCCTCCTAATGGACAAACCCATGCAACCTCAACCTGTCCTATGGTGGCGTCTGTTGGCTTTGGCTGCACCCTATCGGGCGTGGTTTGGGTTGGCGATTGCGTTGGGCTTTGCGACCATGGGGAGTGGCATTGGCCTGATGGCAACGGCGAGCTACCTGATTGCTCAGGCGGCATTGATGCCCTCTATTGCACTTTTGAGTATTCCGATGGTGGGGGTGCGTTTTTTTGGCATTGCGCGGGCCGCTTTGCGTTACGGTGAACGTTACGTTGCGCACCGGGCCACCTTTCGCCTCTTGGCTGGCGTGCGCACTTGGTTCTTTGCCGCGGTTGAACCCCTCGCGCCGGCGGCGTTGGTCGAGCGCCACGGGGGCGATCTGCTGGCCCGTGCGGTGGGTGATGTCGAGACGTTGGAGCAACTCTATCTGCGGGTTTTGGCCCCGCCGCTGGTGGCGTTGCTGACGGCGCTGCTGACCTGTGCGCTCCTGATCAGCTTTGATGCCCGTAGCGCCCTGGCGGTGTTGCTGCTGCAACTCGTGGTGGGGCTGATTCTGCCAGCCGTCTTGTACGGAGCGAGTCGTCGTGCGGCGCGCCAGGGTGTGGCCGCACGGGCTGAACTGCTGGCTACCACCGTCGAGGCGCTGCAAGGGCTGCCCGATCTGCTGGTGCTCGGCGGCGAACGCGCCCTGCGTGAACAGTTGGCCCAGAGCGGGCGGCGTCTGGCCGCTGCCCAGCAGCAGCAGGCCAACATGCGCGGCATCAGCAATGGCATTCATGGCATGGCGAGCCAACTCGCCGCCGTGGCCGTCATCAGCCTAGCCACGCCCCTCGTGCGCACCGCGAGCCTCGACGGGCTCTTGTTGGCGATGCTGGCGCTTGCCGCAATGGCCAGCTTCGAGGCCCTGAGTATGCTGGCGCAGGTTGTGCAGAGCGGCGCAGCAAGTCATGCTGCCGCCGAACGCATCTTTGCCATCACGGCGAGTGCGCCGCAGGTGCAGCACGAACCGGCCCAGTCGCCGCAGCCGCTTGATGCCAGCTTGACCATTCGCGACCTCAGCTTTAGCTACCCAGGCAGCACGCAACCCGTCTTTACCAACCTGAACATGCATGTTGCTTCGGGCCAACGGCTGATCCTGCGCGGCCCAAGCGGTGCCGGCAAGAGCACCCTGGTGAGCCTGTTGCTGCGCTTCTGGGAGGGCTACACGGGAAGTATCTGCGTCGGCGGCCATGATCTGCGTGCCTACCGCAGCGACGATGCGCGGCGCCTCTTTGCGGTAGTGAGCCAACAGACGCATCTCTTCAATGGAACCGTAGCCGAGAATCTGCGCCTAGCGCGTCCGAATGCGTGTGAGGCTGATATGGCATGGGCGTGCCAACGCGCCCGTTTCGATCAGGTGCTGGCGCGCCTGCCTGAAGGCTACGCGACGCGGCTCGGCGAGCAGGGCATGGCACTCAGCGGCGGCGAACGTCAGCGCCTCGCCATTGCCCGCGCCCTACTCAAAGACGCGCCCATCCTTCTGCTCGACGAGCCAACCGCCAACCTTGATGCGGCTGCGGAGCGCGAAGTTCTGGCAGCACTAGACGCATTGGCACAAGGGCGCACAACGATTCTCATTACCCACCGACATGAAGAGCAGGGCGTAGAGCGCACAGGTCTTTGATGGCGGAATCCCAATGCGGCAGGTCTTAGGGAAGCAGAAACTTTTAAACATCCCAACAGTCTGTCACCCTGAGCGCAGCGAAGGGTCTCTTCTCGCCGAAGAGAGACCCTTCGCTGCGCTCAGGGTGACAAAGCAGTGGGGCAATCAATAAAATCCGCTTCCCTTAGAGGCTGTCTGAAAAGGGTGTCAGTACCATACCATGCTACGTAGCACACGGTGAAGTGCCGTCTTTAGCCGGCTAAAGACGGCACTCCACCGCGTAGCGACCGACTTTTCAGACAGCCGGTTTCAGGGTACTGTACCGGGCGATTGCCATTCAGCCCACTCGCTACCGGCATTCACGCATGCGCTGGTTCCACGCCAGCGCTATTCGCGCACAGCATGGCTATTTTGCCTGCTTCGACGGTTCGCTAGGCGCAATCGTGCGTTCTGTATGCCACCTTACAGTTCTGACCGCGAAGCGGGTCTACACTGGTGTGAGTGAGCGTTCGCCCCGTGCCCCACCACATCTAGAAGACTGACCATGAAGCCGCTGCACGTCTATGTCTCAGCCAGTTGCAGTGTCTGCGCCCGTACCCACCAGGTCGTCGCCGCGTTGCGAGCGCAGCGCCCAACCTATCCGGTCGAACTGGTGGATCTCGACCAGCCAGATGCCGTGAAGCCGGGCTTCGTCTTCGCCACCCCGACCTACGTGCTCGGCGAGCGCATCGTCTCGTTGGGCAATCCGGCCCTCGCCACGCTGCTCAATCTGCTCGATACGGATGCCGCGGGGTGTGATGTCCAGCAGATGAATAATGTGGAAGGGGAGGGGCTAGGGCATGGCGAGGCCCTCCCCTAAAACCCCAGCCCCCATTTTGGGCGAGGAAGGGTGCGTGAGGGAACCTGGTTCCCTCGCACCCTCCCACCGTTCGGCATGGCGTGGGGCGCAGCCCTGCAGATTTTGGTCACAGACATGGTTCGTAACCAAGGTACGCTTTTTGCCGCTGCCGCGGCGGGGGTGCGGGGGCATGGCCTTCAAAGGGTTTCACCTGTTCTGGAAAGGGCTTCCCAATGCG
>RSAS01000676.1 GCA_003934145.1 Candidatus Viridilinea halotolerans
GTTCCTCTGTTCCTCTGTTCCTCTGTTCCTCTGTTCCTCTGTTCCTCTGTTCCTCATAAACATCTATGCGCCTATTTTTCCGCATCCTCAAAGCGCGTATTAGCACCAAGATTGTTTTACCTTACCTGTTGCTGGCGATTGTACTGGTCGCAACGGTGACGTTTGTGTCGGCGCGGATGACGGTGGGTAGCCTGCAAGATCGCTTGAACAATCGTTTGGTTGAGGCGGGCCAGGCGACGAGTGACGGCATTGTGCTGCTTGAGGATCGCCAGATCGAGGTATTGCGCACGATTGCCTTTACGGAGGGGGTGGCGGATGCCCTTGCGGCGGGCGATGCGGCCCGTTTGTCACGTCTTGTGCGCCCGATCTGGGCGAATGTGGGCCTGCATACGCTAGTGATTTTTGATGCGCATGGTCAGCCGTTGTTGCATTGGCAACGTGCGCCTGAGGCTAGCCCCGGTGATGCGCCACTACCGCTTGAGCTTGATGATCTGAGCCAGTGGTGGCTCGTGCAGCAGATTTTGGGCCAACAAACAGATGCGCATGGCGATAAGTTCTCGGCGTTCCGCGAAGAACGCCTCTGGACGGCGGCACCGCTGCGTTTGGATGAACAATTGGTCGGCGGCGCCATGGTTGCCATGCCCCTCCCTGATCTTTTGGTCTGGCTGCAGGAGCGCAGCCAAGCCGGAATTACGACCTTCTACGATGGACGCGGTGTCGCCGTCGCCACAACCCAGTTGCTCGCTGGCGATGCGCTCGTGCCCGCTATTCCGCTGACGGTGCTGACTGCGTTGGTCGAAGCCCGTGGTGCAGCCGAGCCGGGCCATGTCCAGGATCTGGCGATCATCAATGGCCGCGAATATCAACTGGCCTATAGTCCGCTGCGCGTGCGCCGCATGATGGATGGCTTCTTTGCGGTTGCTTTGCCGCGTAGCTTCATCATGAGTAGTTGGCAGACCCAGCGCGTGCCGCTGCTGCTGCTGAGCATGGGGCTTTTGGGCGCGGTGGTTGGTGTGGGTACTTTGGTGGCACGCCAGATTACGCGCCCGCTGGATGAGTTGGTGGGCACGGCGCAGGCGGTGGCTGGTGGCGATCTGGAGCGGCGTAGCGGCGTGCGTTCCCATGATGAACTGGGACTGTTGGCGCGCACCTTTAACCAGATGACCGGGCGTTTGCTGCATCTCTATGCGACAAGCCGCGATCTGGGGGGCCAGCGGCGGGTGGACATCATTGTGACCCAAGTGGGCCGTGCGGTGGCGGAGTTGGTGCCCGACGCGAAGCTTCTCGTTGTCTTGCGCGAAGAGGGGCATTGGCGCATGGTGGTGGCCACTTGTGCCGATCTGGCGCTGCTGCTGCGCGATGGCCAAGCCCTTGGCGCTGAGGCTGAACTGCACGCCGCCGCGCGGCACGCCAAGGGTCTTATGCTTCTGCCCCAGGATGCGCACCTCCGCCACATCCTCGATCTGCCACCGTACTATGACGAAGTGGGCTATATGGCGCTTTCGGCTCAAGAGGAATTGGTCGGCCTCTTG
>RSAS01000202.1 GCA_003934145.1 Candidatus Viridilinea halotolerans
AAGATATTAGGATCTACGTCACCCATCCATCAGCGCAGCCAGAGCCGCTGCTGGATGCAGCACGGGTACGAGACCAGTCAAGCGCGTAATATCGCTAGTGCCTTCACGCGAGTTACTCGCAGCAACTACAGCAGAGCAGACCTGTGAGGTCTTATTTGAAACGTATTGCCTACTGCCCCCCATCCTGCCCGCGCAGCCACGCCTCAAGCTCGGCCTGCGTCGTGAAATCCAAAAGCGCCTCGCTCAATGGTGCCAACAGCGAAGGATGCAAAGCAATGACCTGTGCTGCCAATGCCTCACTGAGTCCGCCAAACCTACGCTTCAACTGGCGCAACACGATGTTGCGCTCGGCCTGGACATAGGCAAGTGCCTCAAGTACAGGCACATCCCACCCCTCACGCTGCCCCTGCAGCCACGCCTCAAGGTGCGCTTGGGTTGTGAAGCTGAGCAGCGCCTCACTGAGCGCATCCAACTGCGTCGTATCGAGCACCGTAATCTCCGCCTCCAGTGCCTCACTGAGTCCGCCAAGCTTGTGTTTCAACTGGCGCAGCACCATCTCGTGCTTGGTTTTAATCGCGGCCTCGGCACCGGCAAGCCGTTCGATACTGGTTACAAAAGCGGTCATACCACGCTCCTCTTGTTCAATTTGACGCATTGTAGCACGCACTGGCTCATCAATGCTGGGCGGCAAACGCATGAGTTGATCCAACAAGCGGTAGAGGTGGCGCAGATCCTCAGCGGCATAGCCCTGGCGCAAACATGCACGAAAACGGGCGATCTTGCGCCGCATGCGCTCCTCCGGGTCGTTATACCTACGGAATTCCTGATGGTGATGCGCTCTTTGACCCTCACCCCCCTACCCCCTCTCCCGCAAGCGGGAGAGGGGGGGAAGAGAACGAGATTCTTGGCATTGCACTGCGGTTCTGTACGCTATCCTGCTTTCTCCCCATCACAACGCCACAGCCGTCGCACGTCGTCCCCCCTCTCCCGCAAGCGGGAGAGGGGGCCAGGGGGTGAGGGTCAAAAGGCGCATCACCATTACGAATCCTTAATCAACTGAACGAAAATATTGTCCGCCCTCATCACTCATCACTCACCACTCGCCACTAGTACCAACCCCCGCAGCGACCTTGGGGAAGAAGAGGTGCAAACAGGCGGGCATGTAGTGTTCTAGGGCGTACTTCCAAGCGCCATCAAAATCCGCAGCGGATTGTTCATCCATAGCCACTCCTCACGGTACAACGAAAGCCTATAGTTGTACCGCAAAAAGGGGCAAAAAGGTACGGTTTTTGAGGCACTTTCTCATAAAACCCATGCTGAGGACAATACGCAGTAGCGCAAAAGGAACGCTGTGGCCTTCGTCATCCTGAGTACGAAATGGCCCGCGGGCCAGTGGCCCCGTGGGAAACAAAAGTTCTGTCATCCTGAGTACGAAATGGCCCGCGGGCCAGTGGCCCCGTGGGAAACAAAAGTTCTGTCATCCTGAGTACGAAATGGCCCGCGGGCCAGTGGCCCCGTGAGAAACAAAAG
>RSAS01000742.1 GCA_003934145.1 Candidatus Viridilinea halotolerans
TACGCGTTTTAATAAGGATTTTCCTGAAGCACAGATCATCGAACTCCTCACCAACTACCGCTCGCGCCAAGCGATTCTTGACGTGGCCTATGCGGTAATCCGCCAGAGTCGCGTGGTACCACCAATGGCGCTGCGTTCGGCGGGGGTGAGTGTGCCGGGCGAGCGCTGTGTGCTGATCAACGAAGCCAAGGATGGGCGCGAAGAGGCGGAACAGATTGTGCGTAGCATCAATGAGTTGCAGAGTCAAGGGCGGCGTTTGCGTGATATTTCCGTGCTTTACCGCACGCGCCACATGAGCCGCACGGTGGAGCAGGCACTACGCCACGCGCACATCCCCTATAGCATCCGTGGGAGCGTCGGCTTCTACGACCGGGCAGTGGTGCGCGATGCGCTGGCCTACCTGCGCGTGATCAACAATCCCGCCGACGGCCTGAGTCTCAACCGTATCGCGAATGTCCCGCCGCGCGGCTTGGGGCAACAAGCATTGGCGGCGCTAACCAGCTTTGCGGCCCAAAACAACCTCACACCAGTGGACGCGCTCGGCCAAGAGGCTTTCGTGCGCACGGTTTCGCCCAAGGCTGCGGCGGGCGCACGCCGTTTGGCCAGTCTTTTCGCTCGCTGGCGGCGCATGGCGACCGGCACGGTGCCCCCTGACCACCTGCTGGCCGATGTGCTCGAACAGAGTGGCTACATGGCGGCGCTGGAGCAGCGCTTCAGCCCCGCCGATCTACCCGATGCGCGCGCCCATCTGCAAGAATTGGTTAGCGCCGCCGAAGAACACACTAGTCTCACGCCGTTCTTACAAGAGATTGCCCTGATCACCGCCACCGACCGGCGCGAAGACGAACGCGATCAGGTGCAACTGCTCACCATCCACGCATCCAAAGGGCTAGAATGGCCCGTCGTCTTTGTGATCGGCTTTGAGGAGAAGACGCTGCCCCACGAACGCAGCATGGGCAACCCCGACGGGATTGAGGAGGAACGGCGGCTCTGCTACGTGGCGCTCACCCGCGCCGCCGAACGGCTCTACCTCTCATGGGCGCCCGGACGCAACCGTGGGCAGCAGCTCAAACCATCGCGCTTTCTCAACGAAATCTTGGCCTACGGACGCGAGCGGGCGGGGGTGAAGGCGTGAGGCGAAGATTGGTGATCCGTGAGGCGAAGACCCGGTCGCCTCTCCGCCTCTCCGCCTCTCCGCCTCTCCAACGGGTAACCAACATGATCTACACTAACTACGCCCCGATCTACGACGCGATTGGTCAAGGTGCGTTTGCGGAGCAGCTTGTGGAGCACATTCTGGCCGCGCTGCCCGCGCCACCGCGACGCGTCCTCGATCTCGCTTGTGGCACCGGGGCGGCTAGCCTGGCTTTTGCCCGTACTGGTGCTGCCGTTATGGGAATTGATCGCTCGTCCGCGATGCTTGACATTGCGATTGCCCGCGCCCGCACTGCGGGCCTAGCGATCCATTTTGTTCAAGCCGATCTAGGGCAGCTTGCTGTGTTGTTTAGCGCAAATGACGTCGAAGATGCA